>JBGPIS010000193.1:0-5415 GCA_041484965.1 Methylomirabilia bacterium | reverse complement strand
GGGCCAGGGCCTCGACCTGGCGTTCGATCTCCTGGTCAAGCAGCGCTTCCCGTACTCGGCGTGCAATCTGGGCGTCGCCGTCGCGGCGCACCGGATGGCGATCGCCCACGCCAAGCAGCGCTCGACCTTCGGCGCGCCGCTCGCCCAGCGGCAGGCGATCCAGTGGATGCTCGCCGATGCGGAAGTCGAGATCCGCGCCGCGCGCTGGCTGATCTGGGAGGGCGCGTGGAAGGCCGACCGCGGCGAGGACGCGCGCGTGGAGGCCTCGATCGCGAAGCTCTACTCGAGTGAGGTGCTCGGGCGCGTCGTCGATGCAGCCGTGCAGATCCACGGGGGCTACGGCGTGTCGAAGGAATTCCCGCTCGAGCGCTGGTACCGCGAGGCCCGCGTGCGGCGGATCGGTGAGGGCCCGTCCGAGGTCCACCGCATGGTCATCGCCCGCTCGCTCTTCCGCTAGAACTCGGAAAGGAATCGCGATGCTCCCACTGGACGGCGTGAAGGTCGTCGAGATCGGGCAGAACCTGGCGGGGCCGATGGCCGCCGAGATCCTGGCGCACCTGGGCGCCGACGTGGTGAAGGTCGAGCGCCCCGAGGGCGACGACGCGCGGCGTTGGGGTCCACCGTTCTGGAAGGGCGTCTCGCCGGGCTTCCTCGCCGTCAACGCCAACAAGCGCTCGATCACGGTGGACCTGAAAGACAGGCACGCTGTGGCCTGGCTCACCGACTTCATCGCCGACGCCGACGTCCTCGTCCAGAACCTGCGCCCCGGCGCCGCGGTGGATCTCGGTCTCGGGGCGGCGGCGCTCACCGCCCGCTATCCACGGCTCGTCTACTGCTCCGTCTGGGCCTTCGGCAGCACGGGGCCGCTCAGGGACAAGCCGGGCTACGAGCCCATGGTCCAGGCGTTCTCAGGCCTCATGATGATGAACGGCGACGAGGGCGGGCTGCCGACACGAATCGGGACGTCCGTCCTGGACTACGGCACGGGGATGTGGGCGGCGATCGGCGCGCTCGCGGGGCTCGTGCAGCGCGGGGCGACCGGGCGCGGCTGCGTCGTGGACGCGTCGCTGTTCGAGACGGGCCTGGCGTGGATGAAGGGCCACTTCGCCAGCTTCCGCGCCTCGGGCGTCGTGCCCGAGCGTCACCGGACGGGGAGCCACCGCGTGGTCCCGTTCCAGGGCTTCGAGACCAAGACCGGGCCCGTCATCGTCGCAGCGGGCAACGACCGGCTCTTCGTCAAGCTCGCCGGGGCGCTCGGTCGTCCCGAGTGGGCGAGCGACCCGCGCTATACGGGCAACGCGGCGCGCGTGGCCCACAAGGACGAGCTCCTCGGGCAGATCGCCGCGATTCTGCTGACCCGTACCAAGGGCGAGTGGATCGACCGCCTCGAGGCGGCCGGCGTCCCGTGCGCGCCGATCAACACCCTGCCCGACGCGGTGGCGGACCCGCAGGTGGCGGCGCTTGGGCTGATCCAGCGCGTGCCAGGCGACGATTACGAGCTGGTGGGCCTGCCGCTCTCCTTCGACGGCGTGCGCCCGACGATTCGGCTGGCTCCGCCCGGGATCGGCGAGCACAACGACGAGATCCTCGCGAAGCACCCGGCCGCGCGCACCTGACGTGTACTACGAGCGCCACGGGCCCATCGACCCGGACGCCCCTGCGGTCCTCTTCCTTCACGGCCTCGGATCCTCGGCGACGGACTGGGCGGAGCAGATTCCCGCGTTCGGGCCCTGCTGCCGGATGCTCCTGGTGGATCTGCCCGGGCATTACCGTTCGGCGCTGCCGTCGGGACGGCTCACGGTCGAGGGGATGGCGGCCGACGTGGAGCGGCTGCTCGACCATCTCGGCGAGCCGCCGCTGCACGCGATTGGCCTCTCGCTCGGCGCCTGCGTCGCCATCGCGCTCGCCCTCCGCGCTCCCGCGCGGGTGAGGTCACTCACGCTCATCAACGGCTTCGCGAAGCTTCGCCCGTCGAGCCCCGACGCCGCGCTCCGCATCGCGATCCGGCTCGTGCTGCTCGCGACGGCGCCGATGACGACGGTCGCTGCGCTGGTCGCGCGCGGGATGTTCCCCAAGCCCGGGCAGGAGCACCTCTATCGCGCCGCGGTCGCGAGCCTCACCCGGACGTCGCGGCGTGCGTATCTTTCGTCGATCGCGGCGCTCGCGGCGTTCGATGCCCGGGCGGACTTGGCGCGGGTGAGCTGCCCGACGCTCATCGTGGCGGGGAAGCGCGATGCCACGGTCGCGCTCGAGGCGAAGGAGGAGATCGCGCGGGGCATCCCCGGCGCCCGCCTGGTCGTCGTACCCGACTCGGGCCACGCGACCCATTACGACCAGGCGGAGATCTTTAACCGCATGGCGCTTGAGTTCATCCGGTCACACGCGTGACGAGACAACGTGGCGGCGCGAATCGTCACGACTCGTGTCAAGACGGCTCAAAAACCTCAAGTAATTCCGGAAAAAATGTCTCTAAGTTATTGGAAGATTGGTCTTAAGTTGTCTTGCGTGCGTGGCACTTCATTTGCCTCCTTCTCCTGCGCCAAGCCGTCAACCGGATGACCCTCTTGAGCGGCTGGCGGGGGGAAGGACAATGGGAAAACCGATTGCGTCGCTCCAGGCGCTGCTGGTCGTAGCACAGGTTTCCTTCCTTCTTTCGTCGTCCGCGGCGGCGCAGGCGGCGCCTGCGGGCAAGGTCGTAGCGCTCGAAGGCACGGCCACGGTCACAAGCGTCGCGCTCCCCGACCCTCGGCCCCTTGCATTCAAGGACGACATTTTCCTGCGGGACCGCGTCGCAACGGGTGATCGGTCCATCACGCGCCTCCTGCTGGGCGGCAAGGCCTCGGTGACGGTGCGCGAGCACTCGGTTCTCTACATCACGGAAGTGCCGGGCACCTCGACGGTGAACCTGAGCTACGGCCGGATCTCGGTCGCGGTCTCCAAGGACCAGATGAAGCCGGGCGAGGTGGTCGAGATCCGGACGCCGAACTCCGTCGCCGCGATCCGCGGCACGGTGGTGGTCGCGGAAGTCGAGCCCGGTTACGACGGAAGGTCCACGATCACGGTGCTCCGCGGGCTCATCGATGTGGTGAAGATCGACAGCGCCACGGGACTGGCCACGGGGCCCCTGGTGGCGGTGGCCGCACTCCAGAGCGTGGCGGTGACCGGCGCCTCGGCGGTACCGCCGGCCGCGCCGATCAGGCCGGACACGGCGCAGCAGCTGACGAATGACTTCAGAGTGATCCCGAAAGCCGTGCCGAGTGTGATCACGGCGGCGATCGCTCAGGACCAGATCGAGCAGGCCAAGCAGGCGGCCGAGGTCATGGCGCCCGTGCTGAGTCAGAGCGCCGCCTCGAGCACCGAGAAGGACAAGAACAAGAAGGAGAAAGACAAGAAGGACAAGCACCAGAGCGAGGCCGATCGGGACACGGCGAAAGACGGGTCCCAGCCGAACGGCAAGAAGCGCGACCAGCGCCACACGCGAACTTGGCCCGACAGTGAGAACAGGAACGACAGTAACGGCGACGCTGTCAACACCGTGGCAACAGGCCTGTCGAATGGTAACAGCGGAAGCGCCGGCTACTCTGGGGGCAACGCCGCAGCCGGGAGCACCGGCGGCGGAAACGCCGCCGGCGCGGGTGGCGGCTCGTCGGTTAGCCCGGGTGCGGTTCCTGCCGATGGGGGCGCGCCTGCTGCCAGCGGCAGCGGGGTGGCCGGTGGCAGCTCCGGCGGCGGAGTAAGCGTTGGCCCGGCGGCGGCGCCGATCGCGGCGAGCAGCGGCGCGGGCGGCGGCTCAGCGGTTAGCCCGGGTGCGGTTCCTGCCGGTGGGGGCGCGCCTGCCGCGGGCGGCAGCAGGGTGGCCGGTGGCGGCTCCGGCGGCGGGGTAAGCGTTGCCCCGGCGCGGACCGTGGTGCCCGCGCTCGCCGCCGGCCACAGCCAGCAAAACAGCCATCGTGGCAGGCTGCGGAACTAGCCAGCGGACTCGGGTCGGCACAGCGCGTTTAACCCGCTGAGATACAATCGCCGCCATGTGGCTCGTCCTGGCCCTGGCGGCGGCGCTGTCTCAGGTGCTCCGCAACACGGCCATGAAGCGCCTGGGCCACGCCCTCGACGAGTACATCAACGTCTGGGGCCGCTTCACGTTCCTCCTGCCGTTCGCGTTCGTCACCTGCCTGATCACGGGCTGGCCGACGCTGAAGCCCGGATTCGTCGCCTGGTGCCTCGCCTTCGGCGTCTGCCAGACGCTCTCGACGCTCGCGCTCTCGAAGGCGCTCAAGGCCTCGGACATCTCGCTCGTCACGGCGCTCTGGAAGGTGAGCCTCCTGGTCCTGCTTGGGATGGCGTGGGTGACGATCGACGAGAAGCCGAACGCGCTCGGCGTGGCGGGCGTGCTCCTCTCCGCGGCGGGCGTCTACCTCCTCAACATCGCCCGCGCGCGCATCTCGCCCTGGGAGCCGCTGCGCGTCCTCGTCACCGACCATGGCCAGCGCTATGCGTTGCTGGCGGCGTTCTTCTACGCGCCGTCGGTCATCACGATCAAGCAGGCCATCCTCGCCTCGAACACGGCGGCCGGCACGCTCGGCGCCTACACGGCCGCGAGCCTCATCGTCACGCCGCTGGCGCTCACCACCTCGGCGCGCCACTTCCGCTCGATCGGACGCCACTGGAAGGAGTTCGTCGCCCTGGGCCTTTTCGCGGCGCTCACCACGCTGAGCCAGGGCAAGGCCTACACGCTGACGCTGTCCTCCTACGTCGAGGCGGTGAAGCAGATCGAGATCCTCTTCGCGATGGCCGTGGGCGTCATGTGGTTCGGCGAAGCGCAGCGGGTCCGCGAATCCGCGCTCGGCGCCGTCGTGATGCTCGTCGGGACGATGCTCTTGGCGCTGGCGAGCTGAGACGCGCGTCTCGCCGGCGCCCCACCACGTCCTTTTCGAGTCCCGCCTTCGTGGCGCCCCGCGGACGATCGGTGACATCGTCGCCGTTCTCGGCGAGCACGGGGCACTCATCGAGGGCGGGGCGCTCGTGGACGGGACGACGAAGCAGATCGTGTTCAGCTACGCGCACCCGATCTTCTGGGCGCCGTTCCCGCTGGTCGGTGCCGGCGGCGGCGGCCGCTGACAGCAGGCGCCGGATCGAGGGCGGCGCGCGTTAGATCTCCGGCCGCTTGCCGTAGGTCGCGCGGACGTCGGTCTTGATGCCGCCGCGCACGTTGAAGTCGCCCGTCACTTCCATCCAGCGCGGCCGCGCCGCCGCCACGAAGTCGTTCAGGATACGGTTGGTGACGTCCTCGTGGAAGGCGCCCTCGTTGCGATAAGACCACATGTAGAGCTTGAGCGTCTTCAGCTCGACGAGGTGCTGGTCGGGCACGTAGCGGATCCGGATCGTCGCGAAGTCGGGCTGGCCGGTGAGCGGGCAGAG
>JBGPIS010000192.1:0-5428 GCA_041484965.1 Methylomirabilia bacterium | reverse complement strand
GTCAGCACGCCGTCCACGTCCATCACGAGGAGCCGGATCTTCCGGGCCCGGGCCTGCAACGCGCGAGAGAGCCTCACGCGACGGGTCTCAACCGGCGCGTGAGCACCTTGGGCGCCGGGACCGCCGTCTCCTGTGCCGCGAGCACGGGCAGCGCGACGACGACTGCGGCGAAGAACCAGAACGGCTCCATGATCCGGACGATGATGAAGGTGTTCGCGCCGATCCCGTGCACGAGGAGGCCCACCAGGCCCGCGACGAAGCCGAGCGCCAAGCCCCGCTCGTCGCGGTCCGGCAGGACGCGGAACGCGACGACGCCGCTTCGGAGCGCGGACCAGACGAGCCAGAGGAAGGCCCCGAGGCCGAGGATTCCCGTCTCGACGAGGGTGCGCGCGTACTGGGCGTCCATGAAGGCGAATCCGGTGACGCCGTAACCGAGGATCGGGCGCTTGGTCCACCCCTCAAGCGCCTGCTGCATGCTGACGAGCCGGGCCGAGGTCGAGGGGTCGAAGGCGACGCGTCCGAGCCTCACCGTCTCCTGGCCGGCCTCGGGCTCGAACGTGTAGAGGACCCGGTTCACGACCGGCTTCGGGAGGAGCAGGATGACCACGGGCGAGGCGACGACCAGCAGGAGGAGCGCGCCCACCGCCATCCGGCGCCGCGTGGAGAACAGCGCGAGCGCGCCGAGGGCGAAGGGCACGCCCAGGAACGAGGCGCGGGAGAGCGTGTAGGCGAACGGCATCCCCATCAGTGCGACGAGCCCGAGGCAGACGACGCGCACGCGCAGCCGCGTGGTCTCGAGCGCGATGCCGCCCGCAACGGCCATCGTGAAGAGCAGGTAACCGCCGAACGTGTTCGGCTCGCCCGCCTTGCCCTCGAAGGGCGCGGAGACGCGCTGGCCTGACGGGATCTGGGCCGCGCCGATCAGGCTGACGATGGCGGCAGTCAGGAACGCCGCGGTGACGAGGCGCCACGCCTGCCGGCGGTCGGTCAGGTTGTTCACGACCATGTAGTAGACGACGAAGTACTCGATGTACTTCAGCACGTAGAAGGACCCGCTGAGCCCGTCGACCGCCCCCGTCGCGTAGCCGATGAGCGTCGCGATCGCGGTGACGACGACATAGAGCATGATCGGCCGGTTCAGCGGCGTCTTCAGCGTGAGGCCGAGCTCCTTGTTCATCGCGGTCTTGGCGAACCAGCTGAACGCGACGACGATCAGGAGCAGGTCCTCGCTTCGGATTTTGATCTGGCGCCCCTCGGCGATCCCGCCCTCGCCCGTCCCGATCTGCGGTGACAGCAGCATGGAGAAGATCACGAGGTAGAGGCCGACCTCCGTCTTGATGAAGACGACGAGGAAGACGGCGAGGGCGATCGCTAGGACGAACGCAAAATCCATCGTCACTCCTTGAGCGGGCTACTTCACCCGGACGACCTGGGGCGCGAGGCCGAGGCGGATCAGCTCCCGGCGCTTCGCCTCGGCGTCCTCGGACGTGGAGAAGTTGCCGTGACGGAGGACGAACGCCGCCGCCTCGCCGGGCTGCGTCGAGACTCGCACCCGGTGGCCGGCCGCGCGAAGGCGCTCGGCGGTCTGTACCGCCGCGCGGAGTGGCACCAGCGCGCCCACGCGCACCGCAAGCGGCTCGCTGCCGCCGAGCACGCTCGCCTCACCGAACCCCTGCTCGCGTAGGCTCGCGACCAACGCCTGCGCCTCCCGAGCGGTCGGCACCATCTCGATGAGCACCGCGTACACGGCCGCGCCCGTCGGCTGGCGGATGCGGAGGGTCGGGTAGCCCGCCCGGCCCAGCTGGCGCTCCACCCGCTCCGCCTCCTCCTGGACCATGAACGGCCCGAACTCCACGGCGAAGCGCGTTCCCGCTGCCGGCGGCGTCGCCGGCGCGGCGCCGACGGCGGGCGCCGGCGCTTTCGCGTTGGGCGCGGACGCTTTGGCGGCGCGGGCGGGCGTCGTGTCCTCGGCGTGCGGCGCGGCGACCGGCGGCCCGGGCGCAGCGCTCTCGCGCGGCGGCGCGAGAGCCGCGGAGGGCGTGATGGGCGGCGCCGCCGCGGGAGCCGGTATGACGGGCGCGGGGACCACGAGTGCCAGCCCCGCAGTCGGCGGCGGGACGGGCGCGGGCGCGCGCGGCGCGGGGACCGGCGGCCCGGGCGCAGCGCTCTCGCGCGGCGGCGCGGGAGCCGCGGAGGGCGTGATGGGCCGCGGCGGCGCGAGAGCCGGTGCGACGGGCGCGGGGACCACGGGCGCCGGCCCCGCAGTCGGCGGCGGGACGGGCGCGGGCGCGCGCGGCGCCTCGAGCTTCTGGCGCAGGAGCGCCTTCGGCGCGAGCTGGGACGGAAGCAACCCCGCGCGCCACGCGAAGACCGCCACGCCGCCGACCCCGGCGAGGAGGGCGAGCACTACCAGCAGGAAGCCGCGGCGCGGCCGGCCGCTCGGCCGGCGGGCCTCGCGGGCGGGCCCTGCGGCCGACGGCGCCGCGGGGCGGTCGCCGGGGTCGGCGCCCTTCGCCGGGGCACCTCGCGGACCTGATGGTGACTCACCGCCCGGCCCCTCCTTCTTGGCGTCGCGGCCCAGCAGTCGGCGCACGAACGTGCCGACCCGGGCGAGGCGCTCTTTGTGGCTGTCGACGACGGTCTCCTCGCCGTAGTAGTGCGTGTAGTAGTGCGTGTAGGCGTAGCCCGCGATCTCGGTCTTCACGTCGTTCAGCACGACGCCCCAGACCTTGCCGCCCACGTTCTCGATGTGGACCTTCGCGCGCTTGAGCACGAGACGCCCGACCTTCCCCGCCTGGTAGACGAGGATCACGCCGTCCGCCTGCGAGGCCACGATCGCCGAGTCGGTGACGGGCAGGATCGGCGGCGTGTCCAAGAGCACGATGTCGTACTCGTCACGCACAGCGCTCAGGAACGCGGCCATCGCGGGCGTCGAGAGGAGCTCGGACGGGTTCGCCGGGATCGGGCCCGCCTCGATGATGTGCAGGTTGTCGAGGCCAGGCGCGGCCATGATGTCTTCCATCTCGAAGCGGCCCATGAGGATGTCCGCCACCGTCCGGATGCAGTCGCGCCACTGCAGGCCGCCGACGAGGATGTCGGAGAGGCCGGGCTCGCGCTCGATCCCGAAGAAGCGGTGGATGCTCGGGCGGCGCATGTTCGCGCCGACGAGGAGCGTGCGCTGCCCGGCCTGCGCCATCGTCAGCGCGAGGTTGACGATCGTCGTCGTCTTGCCCTCCTGGAGGGTCGGGCTCGACACGACGAGGATCTTGCCGGCGCGCTCCAGGCGCGCGAACTGGATGTTCGTGCGCAGGGTCCGGTAGGCCTCGGCGACCGGCGACTTCGGGTCGAAGTGCGTGATCAGCAGCGCGTGGCTCAGCAGGGCCTCGGGGTCCATCTGGGCGAGCGACGGCCGCCGCTCGAGGATGCGCTGCACCGTCTCGCGCGCGTCGATGTGCGGCACGATGCCGAGCACGGGGACCTCGAGGTACGCCTCGACGTCCTCGATCGTGCCGATCGAGGTGTCGAGCGTCTCCTGCACGAACGCGAGGACGAGGCCGAGCGACAGGCCGAGGAGCGCGCCGACGAGCACCGTGTTCAGCGTCTCGGCGCCCACGGGTCGGTCGGTCTCCGTCGCCGGACGGACGATGGCGACCTCCTCGATCTTCTCCGACTCCTTGATCAGCGCCTCCTGGTGCTTCGTCTTCAGGAGTCCGAGTATGTCGTCGTTGCTCTTGGCCTCGCGCTGGAGGCGCTGCATCGCCAGCTCGATGGCAGGCACCTCGCGGTTCTTCTGCAGGAGCTCGCCCATCTGTCGATTCAGGATCTCCTCGCGCGTCCGGAGCGACGAGATCTGTGCCGCGACCTCGCGCCGCATCTCCACCCGGGTCTCGCGCATGCGGTCGTCGAGCGCCTGGAGCCGCGGGTGCTTACCGGTGACCTCGAGCGCGAGGTTGCCGCGCTCCAGCAGGAGCTCCGAGTGGATCGCCTGGAGCCGCTGCATCGCCGGGTTCGACGTCTCGACGAAGACACGCTCGGCCGTGCTGGCCGGGTCGATCCGCGCCAGCCGCTCCTGGACGAGCTCCAGCTCGGTCCGCTGCTGCCGGGCCTTCTCGATGTCCCCCCGGACCTGCGTGAACAGCGAGAGCAGGACCGAGGACTCGGCGCCGGGCGAGATGATCCGGTTCGCCTCGCGGAACGCCCACACTTCGGCCTCGCCGCGCTTGACGCGGCCCTCGACCTCCTTGAGCTGGCCCTCGATGAACTTCCGGGCCTCGGTGACGCGGACGTTCCGCTGCGCCCGGTTGTAGTCGCGGTAGACCTCGGAGACGGCATTGGCGAGGTCGCGCGCCTCCCGCTGGTTCGTCGACGTCGCTGTGATATCGAGGATGCTCGTGCTCGGCACGCGCGCCACCTTGAGCTTCGAGTTGATCGCGTCGAGCGCTCCCCAGTAGCTCTTCGACTCGCGGAGCGCTTCGCCGGAGGCCGTCTCCGGGAGCCGGCCGAGCCGCTTCGCGACCTCTTCGAGGATCGGGTAGCTCTTGATGAGGGTGACCTGCGTCTCGATGTTGTCGGCGCTCGAGTAGGAGAGCACCTCGACGAGGAGGCCGGAGAGCTGCGTGGACTGCTCGAATTTGACCGTCGCGGTCGCCTGGTAGACCGGCACCTTCTGCCTGGCGAACCAGAAGCTGAAGAGCGCCACGAGCACCGTCGACGTGATGATGATCAGCCGCCGGCGGCGGATGATCATCCAGTAATCACGGAGGTTCATCTCGTACTGCGCCACTAGCGGAACACCTCGCTGAACCGGAGCCGTTCGAGCCGCTCGATGAGGACCGCCGCGCGCTGCGCCGGCGCGGCGAGCGACGCCGGCGCGGTGACCGCGGGGGGCGTGGGCTCCGGGCGCGCGTCCGGCCGCGCGGCAACTCCGGCCCCCGCGAGGGCGGCGTCACCTTCGCGCGTGACGTCGAGGCGGTCAAGGCTCACGACGCTGCCCCCATCGGCGTCGCGGAAGACGCGGCACTCGACGGCGACGGGCGCCACGGGCCCGAGGGCCCGCGCCAGGCGGAGCGCGCGGTCGGTCCAGCGCGTCGCGACGACGAGCGTCCGCGGCGCGGCGTGCGGGTCGACACCGGCGCCCGCGAAGACGCGCGCCGCCAGCTCCGCGTGCTCCCGCCACCAGGCCGCGGCCTCCACCGCGCGCAGCACGGTCTCGGGCCCCGCCACGAGATCACAGAGGATCAGCACCAGGCGCCCGCCGTCGGACGCAGCGGTGAGCTCCACGGTGACGTCGCCGGCGGCGGTCGACCGGTCGAGGAGCGTGAGCCCGGGCTCCAGATGGGTGAGGCACTCGGCCACCACAGTCCCGAGCTCCGCCGGATCGTTCACCGGCCGGCGCCCGAGCATCTTCACCGCGCGCTCTCGGCCACGG
>JBGPIS010000191.1:0-5476 GCA_041484965.1 Methylomirabilia bacterium | reverse complement strand
GCGCACATCCGCTCGCCGAGGTCGGGGTCGGGCACGGCGATGCACGCGACGTTCTGCACGGCCGGATGCGAGAGGATGAGGTTCTCGATCTCTTCCGCGCTGATCTTCTCGCCCCCACGGTTGATGAGGTCCTTCTTGCGGCCCTCGACCATGTAGTTGCCTGATTGATCACGGCGCATGAGGTCGCCCGAGCAGTAGAAACCGTCGCGCGTGAAGACCTTGGCGTTGTGCTCCGGCGCGCCGTAGTAGCCACGCAGCGTGTACGGGCCCCGCGCGCACAGCTCGCCCACCTCGCCGTCCGCCACCTCGCGGCCGTCGTCGTCCACCAACCGGACGTCATCATCTGGCGAGATCGGCCGCCCCACGGTCTCCAGCCGCACGTCTTCGGGGTCGTCGCGGCGCACGAACATGAGCAGCCCCTCGGACATCCCGAAATTCTCCTGGACGAAGCACGTGGGAATCCGCTCGCGGGTGCGCCGCCGCACCTCGGGCTGTAGCCGCTGACCGCCGCTCTGGACGTAGCGCAGCGACGAGGTATCGAACTGCGTCACCGCGGGGCTGTTGATCATGCGGATCAGCAGCGCGGGGACGACCTTGACGTGGGTCACGCGGTGGCGCGCGATCAGCGCGAACATGTCTTCGGGCCGGGTGCTCGTGCTGAGCACGATCCTCCCGCCGTGGAACATGAAGCCCTGGATGCCCGGGCAGGCCAGCGGCAGGTTGTGGGCGATCGGCAGCACCAGGAGGAGTACCGAATCTCCGGTGACACCGCACACCGCGGCCGCCGCCCGCGAGTTGTAGGCGTAGTCGTTGTGGGTGCGCGGGATGAGCTTCGGCACGCCGGTCGTCCCGCCGGAGAGCTGGAAGACGCAGGGGTCGGTCGGGTCGATGGTGATCTTCGCCAGCTCGCTCCGCGGCAGCGGCGCCGGGCGCTCGATCAGCTCCTCCAGCGACAAGGCGTCCGTCCCGGTGCGGCCGAGGACGATCGACAAGCGCAGGCAGGAATTCTCCGCGCGCACGCGGGCGATCATCGGCGGGAACTCGAACTCGCCCTGCCGCTCGGGACATACGCAGGCGACGGCCGAGGCGAGCCGCACGAACTGGCTGACTTCGGCGTACCGGTGGGTCGCGAGCGCGGCGATCGGGATGCCCCCGATCTTCTGCAAGGCGACATAGAGCACCACGAACTCCGCGACGTTGGGGAGCTGCACCACGATGCGGTCGAGCGGCCGGAGGCCGAGGGCCAGGAGGTTCAGCGCGAGGTTGTCGCTGAGGCGGTCGACGTCCGCATAGGTGTAGCGCCGGTCACGGTCGATGAGCGCGACACGGTCGGCGAACGTCGCGAAAGCGTCGGCAAACTCCCGGGCGAGGGACCGGTCGCGCCAGTAGCCCTTCTCGCGATAGCGTCCAGCGAACTCCGGGGGGAACGGAACGACGCCGTCGAGCACGCTCCGCCCGCCGTCAGGTCGAGCTGGAGAAGCCGCCGTCGACCACGACGACCTCACCCGTCACGAGATGGTTTGCCTGCACGAGCGCCATCATCGTTTCCGCCACGTCGTCCGCGGTCACGCAGCGCCCGAGCGGGGTGAGCCGGGCCCGGCGGCCCATCAGGTCGTCGTACCGGTCGCCGAGCATCCGCTTCATCCAGTCGCCTTCCATCCAGCCCGGGGCGACGGCGTTGACGCGGATCTGGGGCCCGAGGTTGTAGGCCAGCGTCTTCGTGAGGCTGACCACCGCGGCCTTGCTCGCCGCGTACGCCAGCGGCTGCGCCCCCGGCCGCAGGCCCACGATGCTGGCCGTGTTGACGATGCAGGGCTCGCTCGCCTTCCGCAGGAGCGGGAGCGCGGCGCGCGTGACCTGGAAGAGGCCGCGGACGTTGACGGCGAAAATGCGGTCCCATTCTTCCGTGGTCATGGCCTCGAAGTCCTTCGGCTGCACGCTCGTCGTCGTCCCCGCGTTGTTGATGAGCACGTCGAGCCGGCCGAACTCCGCGTCCACCGTCTTCAGCATGGCCCGCACGTCCGCGTCGTTCGCCACGTCGCATTTGCAGAGCAGCGTCCGCGCGCCGAGCTTCTCCGCCGCCACCGCGACCTCGCGCGCCGCCGCTTCGCTGCGGCTGTAGTTGATGGCCACGTCGTACCCCGCCCGGGCCAGCGCCAGCGCCGCGCTCCGCCCGATGCCGCTGGCGGCGCCGGTGACCAGGGCCGCCTTGCGCGAGGAGACGTCTTCCACGTGCATCGGCGTGCTAGCCCAACTTCCGCAGTTTGATCGCAGCTGTCGACGTCGTCGGAGACATGCCCAGGAAGGTGACTGGCGTCGCCTCGCATGTCAAGCACGATGGACCCTCACCCTCCCTTGCCCTACGGAAGCACTCGCACGCGGCCCTCAATCTCAAGGCCGAGTCGGGCCCATCTCAAAACTTCCCCTCGGCGCCTCCGCCGCCGAATCGGCCTCCACCGCCCGTGAACCCCTTCTCTTCGGCGGCCGTCGCGGGCGCCGTGAAGGCGGCAACTACCGGGACGATCTGAAGCGCCTGCTGCCTCCGCTCGTCCGCGAACAGAGGGTCGGCGGTGAAGCCCGCGATGGCTCCGCCCGGTGCGCGTCGCAGGGCACGCTCAACGGCCATGGCAAGGACGACGAGCGCCGAGCCGGAAATCGCCAGGACAACCCACAGCGGGGCGAGGTGGACGTAATGCCGAAGTGTCACGAGCGAGAGGGCGAGGAGAACGATTCCGGTGTCGACGGCGAAGGTCCGCCGCGATCGAGCGCCCCATGCTAGGACCGCCGGCGGGAGGATGGCGGTCGCGAGGGCCGAGAGAGCGAAGAGGACTCGCGGGCGAGAGACGCGTGTACCACCGAACCGGTGGAGATTCTCCAGGACATGCTCATCAAAGGAAAACACGTTGACGGCGGCGTACACGGCGAGGAGGCCCGCGACGACGAGGAACGCGGCGCCGCGCCGATGGGACGGCGCCCATGACACCTCGTCGAGGCGAGGGACAGCGAGAGCGATCAGCGCCGCGCCCACCACGATCCAGAGCGCCCGCCCCTGTGGCAACCGGCCGAGGAAGAAGAACAGCGAAATGGCCGACAGCGCCGCGAAGAAAGGACTTCCCCATCGCCAGCTGCTGGCGCCGCCAGCGAGGCAGCCCGCGAGGAGAAGGGCGTCGAGCACATAGTCGTCGCCCATCCCGAGGGAGTTCAGGAGGAAGAGGCCGACGCCGCCGAGCAGGAACGCGACGCCCCAGAACGACGTCGCTCCCGCGGCACCCCGTCTCGCGAATCGCGGGGAGGCTTCCAGGAGCTCGGTCACGACGAGGGACGCGCCGGCGAAGAAAAACAGCAGAACCTGCAGCCCGGCATTGCGGGATCGGCCCGCGAGCGCGAAGGCCCCGAAGGTGCAGAGCATGATGGCGGAGACCATGCAGGCCGTCAGCACGCGCCACACCGCGGAAGGCGTAGTGCACGGATCGGGAAATGCCTCGCGGATCGCCTGCTCGGTCGCTTTGTCGATGGCGCCGACCCTCAGCCACCCCTCGGCGGCTTCGTGCACCTCTCGGGCACGCTCCCAGGCGACCGGCTCGGGCCTCATCGCGCTCTCATCCTTCGATGGGCAGCAAAGATGAGCGCGAGCACGCCTGAGCCCAGGAGCGCGGCGAGGAAGAAGGGGAGGCTGCTCGCGTGATGGCGAAACGGCTCGAAGAGGAGCCGCAGAAGACCGACGTATGCGGCCACCACGCCCTGGACGAAATAGAGGGAGCGACCGAGGCGAAGGGACAGCCACATGACGAGGCCCGCCACGACGAGCAGCGCGGCGAGCCACACCGCCCAATTCACGCTGCTCCCAAGGACGCCCGAGACCAGAGTGCCAAGGAACAGGAGCAGCCCCGCATTGGCGTAGACCTCTTCGAAGTGGGCCTTCCGCTTCAGGAGGGCGGAGAGGGCCGCGGCCGCCATGTATAGAGCGCCCATCGCGAGGGCGTTTGCGCGCAGGTCGCCGACGTCACTCCGCCAGAGCGCGCCGGAAAGCAGGCTGATGGAGATTCCCCGCCATGCGGCCAGCGTGGTCAGGGCAAGACCGAGGACAGTCCGCGAGTCCCACAGGTAGGCAGCCAGGAAATATACGGTCCCAACGATAAGCAAATGGTGGGGCCACTTGGGCCCCAGGAGGGTGAACTCCACCTCGATATACGCGAGGTCCGAGGCGAAGAAGAGGAGGCCCAGGACAAGGACATAGTCGAAGGCCACGTTCGGGGAGGGGATCTCTCCCCACGAGAAAGGCGCCGCCTTGCGAATCACCCAGACCAGGCAGGCGGCCGCCGCGAGGCCGATCCCGCCGGCAATCGCCCACGAGCCAATCTCGTCGTGGTGTTCCGTGACGAGGAGCCCGACGCCAGAGGTCAGGAGGAGGACGCCCGCGTAGAGCAGTGCCCGGATCTCGAAGCGGACGGACACGAGGCGCCGTCGCGCCACGCGCTCGAAGAGGGCGGCCTGCGCGCTCCCGAGGACATCGTCTCGTTTCAGTTGGGCGATCGCGCTCACGACATCGGGGTTCATATCCCGGCTCTCGCTTCCGTCCAGGATGACTTCCAGTGGGGCGTGACCACGTGCCATCGTGCGCCAGCCAACGGGTGAGCGTCAACTCCCAGGTGCTTCGGCGGCCGGACATCTGGCCTCGCGGTGATCTCGCGCTCGCTGCCGCAGCTCACGAGGTCAAACAACTCGAGCACCGGCCGACACAGGACGACCTCGACTCGCTGAGCCTGGCCTGGAAGCCGTGGCGAGCAGTCGCCGAGCGAATTCTCTGGCATCACTATCTGGGCCGGCGACAGTGACGAGTCCACGTTCCGATTCTGGCCTTGGGCGGCAGCCAAGACCGTCCGGGCGACTCTTTCGGGCGTTGCCCCGCCTGTCGAGCGCGATGGACCCTCACCCTCCCTTGCCCTACGGAAGCAGGCCGTCTACTCTTCCGCCGACAGCGGCGCGCGCTGCGGCTTCGACGAGAGCGCGCGCCGGAGCTTGGGAGGACGCGATGACCCTGAGCGCGCGACAGCGAGTGTGGGCGTTCGCCCAGCTCGTGTGCGTGATGGCCTGCGCGTCGCCGGGGACGACGACGCGCGACACGCCCGCGGCCGGCGAAGAGCCTCCGCCCCGCTTCGCCGCCGGCGGCCCCGACGCGGAAGAGTTCGGTGCCGGCGCGGGCTACCCGAAAGGCGACCGCGGGACGTTCTATGACATCGGGGCGGTCGTCGGCTCCCACAGCCATCTCGACGAGATCTTCCCGGGCCGGCTCATTCACAAGGCGCCGACGCCCTCGCGCCTCGTGCGGGTCGCCGAGCCGCGCATCACCTGGCGGTTCCAGGGCGCCGATCTGACGCTGGACGACTACCTCGCGCGCACCCCGACGACTGGTCTGCTGATCGTGCGTGATGACACCATCCTCGTCGAGCGTTACCAGTACGGCCGCACGGACCGG
>JBGPIS010000190.1:0-5479 GCA_041484965.1 Methylomirabilia bacterium | reverse complement strand
TTCGACATGAGGAGGACGCGCGTGCCGGCGCGCACGCGCCCATCGGTGAGGCGGACGTGGACGACGACGCCCTGGTAGGAGTCGTAGAAGGAGTCGAAGACCAGCGCCTTCAGCGGCGCGTCCGGGTCGCCGGTCGGCGGCGGGATGCGCGCGATGATGGCCTCGAGCACCTCGGGCACGCCCGTCCCGTGCTTCGCCGAGATCGCGAGCGCCTCGCCGCCGTCGAGGTCGAGGGTCTCGGTGATCGCCAGGCGCGTGCCCTCCACGTCGGCCGCTGGCAGGTCGATCTTGTTGATGACGGGGACGATCGTGAGGCGGGCGTCGCTCGCGAGGTAGAAATTCGCGAGCGTCTGCGCCTCGATGCCCTGCGCCGCGTCGATGATGAGGATCGCCCCCTCGCACGCGGCGAGCGCGCGCGACACCTCGTAGGAGAAGTCAACGTGGCCCGGGGTGTCGATGAGGTTGAGCGTGTACTCCCGGCCGTCGCGCGCCCGGTAGAGCAGGCGGACCGTGTGCGCCTTGATCGTGATCCCGCGCTCGCGCTCGAGGTCCATCGAGTCGAGCACCTGGTCCACGGCCTTCTTGGCGTCCATCGTGCCGGTGAGCGCCAGGAACCGGTCGGCCAGCGTCGACTTTCCGTGATCGATGTGCGCGATGATCGAGAAATTGCGAATGCGCGACAACGTCATCGCTTCAGTCTAGCACGCCGCGTCAACGGACGAGCGTGGTGCGCTCGGGAATTACGGCGCCGGACTCGAGCACGACGCCGGCGCCGACGTGTGCCTGCGCGCCGATCTTCACGTCCGCGCCGACGATGCAGTCGCGCAGCATCGCGCCGGGGCCGACCTCGACGCGTTCCCATAAGATCGCCCCCGCCACGCGCGCGTCCGGGCCGATCGTCGAGCCGTCGCCGAGGACGGCGGACGGGCCCACGCGGCAGCGCGGGGCGAGCGTCACGCGCGCACCGACGACTGAGGGCGCGACGAGAGTGGCGTCCGTGGCGACCGTGACGCCGCCCGCGACCCAGCTGCCGTCGCGTGGCTCGCCCGGCGGCGGCAACAGCATGCGCCCGCGGCCCTCGAGCAGGTCGAGCTGCGCGGCGCGGTAGGCCGCGGGATTGCCGATGTCGCGCCAGTACGCCGGCGCGGCCCAGCCGAAACAGGGAACGCCGTCGGCGATCAGCGCCGGGAAGAACTCGCGCTCGATCGACACGGGCCGGTCGCGCGGGATCCGCGTGAGGAGGGCGGCGTCCAGGAGGTACGCGCCCGCGTTCACCGTGTCGGTCGTGATCGCCGCCTCTCCGCTCGGCTTCTCGCGGAAGGCGCGGACCCGCCCATCGGCGTCGAGCTCGACGAGGCCGTACGCGCGCGGGTCGGCGACGCGCGTGAGGAAGATCGTCGCCCGCGAGCCCCGGGCGTCGTGAAAGCGGCGCATCGCCGAGAGATCCGCGTCGGTGAGAATGTCGCCGTTGAGCACGAACAGTGTGCCCGCCACGAGGTCGGCGGCGTTCGCCAGGCCGCCGCCGGTGCCGAGCGGCTCCGTCTCGACGACGTACCGGAGCTTCACGCCGAGGTCCCCGGCCGCCCCGAGGGCCGCGCGCACGTCGTCCACGCGGTACGAGCAGGCCAGGATCGCGTCGACGATCCCGTGCTCGCGGAGCAGGGCGAGCTGGTGGGCGAGGAACGGGCGATTCAGCAGCGGCACGACCGGCTTGGCCCGCGCGAGTGTGAGCGGACGGAGGCGCGTGCCCTGGCCGCCGGCCAGGATCACCGCCTGCACGGGACGGTCGGCGGCCACTATTTACCGGGCGACCAAGCCTCGGCCTCGTTGATCAGCATCACCGGAATTCCGTCGCGGATCGGGTAGGCCTTCCGGCACGCCGGGCAGATGATGCGCGTCTCCTCGAAGATCAGGTCCCCCTTGCACGCCGGGCAGACCAGGATCGCCTTGAGCTCTTCGTCGATCATGCGCCCACCTCCTTTCTGAAGTACTCGATGGTCATCGCAAGGCCGGCCTCGAGCGCCGTCACCGGCGCCCAGCCGAGCCGCGCCAAGGCGCGGCGCGCGTCCAGCACGCTCCGCCGCTGTTCGCCCGGCCGCGCCGGCGCGTGCTCGGGCGTCCGCGTCACGCCGGTCAGGCGGGCCAGGCGCTGGTACAGGTCGTTCACCGCCGTCTCCGCGCCCGTGCCGATGTTGAGTATGCCCGAAACCTCGGGGTTCAGGAGCGCCCGTGCGACGGCGTCCGCCACGTCCCCGACGTACACGTAGTCGCGCGTCTGTTTGCCGTCGCCGTTCACCACGCACGGGGCGCCCGCGAGGAGCCGCGCGGTGAAGATCGCGACCACGCCAGCCTCGCCGCGCGGGTCCTGGCGCGGGCCGTAGACGTTCGCGAGACGGAGCGCCAGCGCCCGCGCGCCGGTGAGCCCGGCCCAGCACTCGAGGTAGCGCTCGGCCGCGACTTTCGATGCGCCGTACGGCGAGGCGGGCCGGGGCGGATGGTCCTCCGGCGTCGGCAACACGTCGGTGTCGCCGTAGGCGGCGCCGCCCGAGGACGTGAAGACGACGCGGCCCACGCGCGCCCGGCGGCACGCTTCGAGCACCGCCAGCGTTCCCAGCACGTTGACGCTCGCGTCGAAGAGCGGATCGGCGACCGAGCGCGCCACCGACGGCTGCGCCGCGGCGTGGACGACGGCCTCGGGGCGCGCGGCGCCGAACGCGTCGTCGAGCCGCGCGCTCCGGAGGTCGCCGACGACGAGGCGCGCGGCCGGGTTCACGAGCTCCCGGCGCCCGGTGCTCAGGTTGTCCACGACATCCACCGCGTGGCCGTCGCCGAGCAGGCGGTCCACCACGTGGGAGCCGATGAAGCCCGCGCCGCCGGTCACCAGGATTCTCACCCGCGGAGCTTCTTCCTGAACCAGTCGATCGTGAGGCGCAGGCCCTCGTCGACATCCACGCGCGGCTCCCAGCCGAGCAGCGTCCGCGCGCGGCTGATGTCGGGCTGGCGGACCTTCGGGTCGTCCACGGGGAGGGGGGCAAAGACGATCTCGCTCTTCGCGCCCGTGAGACGGAGGATGCGCTTGGCGAGATCGAGCAGCGTCATCTCCTGCGGGTTGCCGAGGTTGACGGGATCGCTGACCGCCGCCCGCATGAGGCGCCAGAGGCCGTCGATCAGGTCGGAGATGTACTGGAACGAGCGTGTCTGCGCGCCGTCGCCGAAGACGGTCAGCGGCGTGCCGCCGAGCGCCTGCGAGATGAATGCCGGGATCGCGCGACCGTCGTTGATCCTCATCCGAGGTCCAAAGCAATTGAAGATGCGGGCGATGCGCGTGTCCACGCCGTGGGTGCGGTGGTAGGCCATCGTGATCGCCTCGGCGAAGCGCTTGGCCTCGTCGTACACGCCGCGCGGACCGACCGGGTTGACGTTGCCCCAGTAGTCCTCGCGCTGCGGATGCACGAGCGGGTCGCCGTACACCTCGGAGGTCGAGGCGAGCAAGAAGCGCGCGCCCGTCGCCTTGGCGAGGCCGAGCGCGTTGTGAGTGCCGAGGGCGCCGACCTTCAGCGTCTGGATCGGCAGCTCGAGGTAGTCGCGCGGCGAGGCGGGGCTCGCCAGGTGCAGGACCCAGTCGAGCGGGCCGTCCACGCGGACATACTCGGTCACGTTGTGGCGCACCAGGCGGAAGCCGGGCCGTGACGCGAAGGCCGCGACGTTATCCGCCGATCCGGTGATGAAGTTGTCCATACAGACCACCTCCCAGCCCTGCCCGAGGAGAAATTCGCAGAGATGGGAGCCGATGAACCCCGCGCCGCCCGTCACCAGCGCCCGCATCGCGGGCCTCAGGCCGGCAGGACGGGCTTGCGGCCGATCGAGTGGTACTCGAAGCCCAGGCGCCGCATTCGCTCGGGCTCCCAGAGGTTCCGGCCGTCGAAGACGACCGGACGCCGCATGACGGAGCGCAGCCGCTCGAGGTCGAGGAACTTGAACTCGTTCCACTCGGTGACGAGCGCGACGCCGTCGGCGTCGGCCGCCGCGGCGTACGGCGAGTCGCAGTAGATCACGCGGGGCGGCAGCGCGCGGCGGGCGTTGTCCATCGCGACCGGATCGTAGGCGCGCACCGTCGCGCCGAGGTCGAGGAGGCGGGTGATCACCTCGATCGACTTCGCGTCGCGCATGTCGTCCGTGTTCGGCTTGAACGCGAGCCCCAGCACGGCGATCGTCTTGTCATCCAGCGGCGCGAGCGCCTTCTCGATCATCCCGACGAAGTGGGGCGCCCGCTCGTGGTTCACCTCGACCACGGCCCGGAGCAGGGTGAAGTCCACGCCGAGCGTCGCGGCGGTGTGGACGAGCGAATCCGTGTCCTTCGGGAAGCAGCTCCCGCCATACCCGAGGCCAGCCTGGAGAAACGCCGGACCGATCCGCGGATCGAGCCCCATGCCCTTCATCACCTGCGTGACGTCCGCGCCGGCGAGCTCGCAGATGTTCGCGATCGCGTTGATGAAGGAGATCTTCGTCGCCAGGAACGCGTTCGACGCGTACTTGATCATCTCGGCCGACGGCACGTCCGTGATGATCATCGGGCGCTCGAGCGGCGCGTAGAGCTCGAGGAGGCTCATCGCCACCTGCTGCGTCGGCGCGCCGATGACGATCCGGTCAGGCCGGAGCGTGTCCTCGATGGCCGAGCCCTCGCGCAGGAACTCGGGGTTCGAGACGACGTCGAACGCGACGGGCCTCGGCTGGTTCTTCTCGACCACCTCACGCACGAACTCGCCGGTGCCCACG
This sequence comes from Methylomirabilia bacterium, assembly GCA_041484965.1. Classification (GTDB taxonomy): domain Bacteria; phylum Methylomirabilota; class Methylomirabilia; order Rokubacteriales; family CSP1-6; genus JBGPIS01. The sequence continues at coordinate 703 of JBGPIS010000190.1, read as the reverse complement.
GGCACCGTGGACTTGTTGACGATGACGGTGTAACGCTCCATCGCCCGGCCGATCTGCCGGGCGACCGCCTCGACGGCGGCGAGGTCGGTCTGGCCGGTGTCCTTCGCCGGCGTGCCCACCGTGATGAACACGATCACCGAGCGTTTCACCGCCCCGGCCAGGTCGGTCGTGAACGAGAGCCGGCTGTCGGCGACGTTGCGCGCGACCATCTCCTCGAGGCCCGGCTCGTAGATCGGCATCTTGCCGGCCTGGAGCTGGGCGATCTTCTCGCTCAGGTTGTCCACGCAGACGACCTCGTTGCCCAGGTCCGCGAAGACCGCGCCCGTCACGAGCCCGACGTACCCGGTGCCGACGACGCAGATGTTCATGGGCGAGCGGCTTCGATCATAGCAGAGGTTTCCCGACGGGCGCCGCTTCCTCGTCGGGCTCCGCGGCCACTCAGCGGAAGAAAACCACCGTGAACGCCGCGAGCGGGAAGGGGCCCCGGTAAGCCCCGCCGGACGTCGCCGCCGGGGTCAGGCGGGCGCGCCGTTGGCGAGCGCGAGCAGCGTGTGGAGCAGCGCGTTGGCGCCGCGCTCGATCGCATCCCAGTCGCTCATCTCGTCCACGCGGTGGCTCCGGCCGCCCTTGGACGGGATGAAGATCATCCCCGCGTCGGTGATCGCCGCGAGGTTCTGGGCGTCGTGCCCCGCGGCCGAGTAGA
>JBGPIS010000189.1:0-5518 GCA_041484965.1 Methylomirabilia bacterium | reverse complement strand
GATCGTCACCAACGCGATCATCGAGGGCCGCGGCGCCGTCGTCGGCCTGATCACCACGCGCGGCTTCCGCGACGTGCTCGAGATCGCCCGCCAGAACCGCCTGCACCTCTACGATCTGACGGCGCCGCCCAAGCCTCCGCCGGCCGTCCCCCGGCGGCTGCGGCTCGAGGTGACCGAGCGCGTCGGTCCCGACGGCGCGATCGAGAGCGCGCTGGCGCTCGACGAAGTGGAGGGCCTTGTCGCGACGCTCGCGCGCGAAGGCGTGGAGAGCGTCGCGGTCTGCCTGCTCCACAGCTACGCCAACCCCGAGCACGAGCGGGCGCTGCGCGCGGCGCTCGAACGCCACTTCGTCCACGTGTGCGTCTCCAGCGACATCAACGCCGAGTACCGCGAGTACGAGCGCACCTGCACGACCGTGCTCAACGCCGCCGTGATGCCGCTGGCCTCCCGCTACATCGATGAGCTGGGACGGCGCCTCGGGCTCGGGGCGGCGGGCGCCGCGCTCCACCTCCTGCACTCCGCCGGCGGGATGATGTCGGTCGTGGCCGCGAGGACGCGACCGCTCGCGCTGGCGTCCTCCGGCCCGGCCGCAGGCGTCGCCGCAGCCGCGCACGTCGCGCGCACGCTCGGCATCCGCCGCGCGCTCGCCTTCGACATGGGCGGCACCACGACCGACGTGTGCCTCATCGCCGACGGCGCCGCCGAGACCTCGCCCCAGCGAAGGCTCGGCGGCTATCCCGTGCGGCTGCCGATGGTGGCGGTAGAGTCGATCGGTGCCGGCGGCGGCTCCATCGCGTACGTCGACTCCTCGGGCGCGCTGCGTGTCGGTCCGCGCAGCGCCGGCGCGGCGCCCGGGCCCGCCTGCTACGGGCTCGGCGGCACGGAGCCCACGGTCACCGACGCCAACCTCGTCCTCGGTTACCTCGATCCCGAGCGGGTCTACGGCCGCTCCATCCGGCTCGACCGCGAGCGCGCCCGCACGGCGCTGGACGTGCTCGCCCGGCGTCTCGGGCTCTCGCTGCTCGAGACCGCGGCGGGAGTGACAGAGGTGGCCAACTCGGCAATGCTCCGTGCGCTCCGGCTCGTGTCTGTGCAGCGCGGCTACGACTTCCGCGACTTCACCCTGATCGCCTACGGCGGCGCTGGCCCTGTCCACGCCGGCGCCCTCGCCGCTGCGGCCGACATCGCGCGCGTGCTGGTGCCCGCCCATTCAGGCGCGTTCTCGGCGCTCGGCTGCCTGGTCTCCCCGCTCCGCTACGACGCCGTGCGGACGTACCGCGCGCTCCTTTCGGCGTGGGACGCGAAGCCCGCGGAGGACCGGCTCCGCGAGCTGCAGGAGCAGTGCGTGGCGCCGCTGACCGACGAGGGCATCGCCCTCGATCGGATCGTCGTCCAATGGAGCGCTGACCTCCGCTACAGCGGTCAGAACTACGAGCTCGAGGTTCCGTGGCACGACACGCCGGACGGGCTGCGCGCGGACTTCGAGGTCCGCCACCGCCGGCTCTACGGCTACGCCACCGGTGAGAGCATCGAGTGCGTCAACCTGCGCGTCGTCGCCCGGGTGCCCGACGTCGCCGCGCAGCTGTCGGAGTTCGAGCCGGCCAGCGAGGCGTCGGTGGCCGGCGAGCAGCGCGCGCACTTCCCCGGAGTCGGCGAGGTGGCGCTGCCGCGCTACGACCGCGCCGCGCTGGCGCCCGGCGGGGTCGTCGCCGGTCCCGCGCTCGTCGAGGACGAGTGGTCGACCACGCTCGTCTATCCCGGCCAGCGCTGCACGGCCGACCGTCTCGGCAACCTCGTCATCGAGACGGGCGCATGAGCCGCGCGGTTCATCCCGTCACCCTCGAGGTCGTCCGCAACGCGCTCTACGCGATCGCCGAGGAGATGAGCGTCGTGCTCATGCGCTCGGCCCGTTCGCCGCTGCTCAAGGAGGCGGGCGACCTGTCCTCCGCGCTGACCGACGCCGAGGGGCGCCTCGTCGCCCAGGGGCGCGACATCCCGATCCACATGGGCGTGATGGCGTTCACGGTGAAGGAGTTTCTCCGGCGCGTCCCCGCCGAGCGCTTGCACGAGGGGGACGTCTGGTTCCTGAACCTGCCCGAGGTCGGCGGCAACCACCTTCCCGACGTCAAGGCCATCCGGCCGGTGTTCGCCGGCGGCCGCCTCGTCGCCTTCGCTATCAACCTGGCGCACTGGGCCGACATCGGCGGCGCCGTCCCCGGCTCCTACGTGCCGTGGGCCACCGAGTGCTACCAGGAGGGCGTGCGAATCCCACCGGTCCGGCTGTTCTCGGCCGGCGGCCCCGACCACGAGAAGATCGATCTCATCCTCGCCAACCTGCGTGGCCACGACGAGCGCCGGGGCGACCTGTTCGCGCAGTTCGCGGCCAACGACGTGGCGGCGCGCCGCCTCGGCGAGCTGGTCGAGCGCTACGACGTCGACTCGCTCGGCGCGTGCTTCGAGGCGCTGCACGCGGCGTCCGAAGCCGGGATGCGGGCGGCGATCCGGGCGCTGCCCGACGGCGCCTGGGAGGGTGAGGACTGGCTCGACGACGACGGCGTCGACGACCGGCCACTGCCCATCCGCGTGCGGGTGGAGATCCGCGGCGACGAGGCGACGTTTGACTTCACGGGCACGGCGCCCCAGGCGCGCGGGCCCGTGAACACGACGTACTTCATCGCCTGCTCGGCGGTGTACTACGCGATCAAGGCGCTCGCCGCGCCCGAGGTGCCGCCGAACGACGGCTGCTACCGCCCGCTCCGCGTGGTGGTGCCGCCCCGGACGGTGCTGAGCGCCGATCCCGACCGGCCGGTCGTCGGCGGCAACCACGAGACCTCGCAGCGCGCCGTCGACGCGATCTTCCGCGCGCTCGCGCCCGCCCTGCCCGAGCGCGTGTCGGCGAGCGGCCCCACGACCTCGGGCGTGCTCATCTTCGGCGCGCGTCGCCCCGACGGGCGCTGGGCGATCTTCTATGAGACGCACGGCGGCGGTGAGGGCGCCAGCGCGGCGCGCGACGGCGCCTCGGCCCTGCGCGTGTACATGTCGAACGTCATGAACACGCCGACCGAGGTCGTCGAGGCCGAGTACCCGCTGCGCGTGGAGGAGCACGCGCTCCGGCCCGGCTCGGCGGGTGACGGGACGCATCGCGGCGGCCTCGGCTTCCGCCGCGCCTATCGCGTCGTCGCGCCCGAGGTCACGCTCACCAGCATGCTGGACCGACGCGTGGTGGCGCCGTGGGGCTTGCGGGGCGGGCGCGACGGGCTGCCATTCCGGATCACGCTCAACCCGGGAACGGCCGGCGCTCGCGACGTCGGGGGCAAGGCGAGCGTGCGCCTCACCCGGGGCGACCTCGTGCTGATCGAGACGTGCGGCGGCGGGGGCTACGGCCCGCCCGCCGACCGGCCGGCCGAGGCCCGTGAGTGCGACCGCCGGGAGGGATACGTATGACCCGAAGGCTCGAGGACCGCATCGCCATCGTCACCGGCGCCGCCAAGGGCATGGGCGGCGAGATCTGCCTCGCCCTGGCGCGCGAAGGCGCGCACGTGGCGCTGGCCGCCCGCGAGCGCGCGCCGCTGGAGACGCTGGCCCGCGACGTGGAGAAGCTGGGGCGCCGGGCGCTCGTCGAGCCGACCGACGTCACCGACGAGGCCGCCGTCCAGCGGCTCGTCGAGCGGACCCGGGCGGCGCTCGGTGGGCGCATCGACATTCTCGTGAACGGCGCCGGCGTCACCGGGCCCGTCGAGACGCCGGTCTGGGAGATCAAGACCGAGGATTGGGACCACGTGTTGGCGGTGAACGTCAAGGGAACGTTCCTGCCCATCAAGCACGTGCTGCCCACGATGATCGCGCAGCGCTACGGCAAGATCGTGAACATCAGCGGCACGTCGGGACTGCGCGGCTACAAGCTCCGCGCGTCGTACTCGTCGTCGAAGTGGGCGCTGCGGGGGCTCACGCGCACGGTGGCGCTCGAGGTCGGGCCCTACAACGTCAACGTCAACGTCCTGCATCCGGGCATCGTCGACGGCGACCGAATGGACCGGCTCTGCCGCGAGAAGGCGCGCAAGCGCGGCTGGACGCCCGAGCAGGTGCGCCAGGAGTACGTCCAGGAGATGGCGCTCCGGCGCGTGACGACCGCCGGCAACATCGCCGATGCCGTCGTGTTCCTCGCCTCCGACGCCTCCCAGAACATGACCGGCCAGTCGATCACCGTCGACGGGGGGTGGGATGTTTAGCGCCTCGGCTCGAAGCGGCCGGTCGCACACGCGGACTGGTGACTGATGTACCCGTTCGAATATGTCGCGCCCGAGACGGTGGAGGAGGTGCTCGCGCTGCTCGCCGAGCACCGCGACGAGGGTAAGGTGCTGGCGGGGGGGCAGAGCTTGGTGGCGATGCTCAACTATCGGCTGGCGCGGCCGAGGATCGTGATCGACATCAATGGGCTCCCCCTCGGTGACGTGACCGTTGCGGATGGCTGGCTCCGCCTCGGCGCGCTGGTCCGGTACCACCAGCTCGAGGAGTCCGCCGTCGTCGCCCGCCACTGCCCGGTGCTCGGCGAGGCGGCGCGGCTGGTCGGCAACGTACGGGTCCGTGCGCTCGGGACGGTGGGCGGCAGCCTCGCCCACGCCGACCCTGCCGCCGAGCTGCCGGCGGTGATGACGGCGCTCGACGCCCGGCTCACGGTGGCGTCGTCGTCGGGCCGCCGCACGGTGGCCGCGCGCGACTTCTTCACGGGCCCGTTGACCACCGTGCTCGCGCCGGACGAGGTCGTGACCGGGGCCGAGGTGGCGACGATGCCGGCGCACGGCTGGGCCGTCGAGGAGCTGTCGCGCCGCGCCGGCGACTTCGCGATCGCCGCCGTGGTCGCGCTCGTGAGCCTGGACCGCCGCGGCCGCGTGGACGACGCGCGCGTGGCCTTCGGCGGCGTCGCCGACCGTCCCGTGCGGGCCAGCACCGCCGAGGACGTCCTGCGGGGCCGAGAGCCGACCGCCGAGCGCCTCGCGCGGGCCGCGCAGGCGGCGCGCGAGGCGCTCGACCCGCCGTCGGACGCGTTCGTGTCGGGGGCGTATCGCCGTCTGGTCGCCGGCGTGCTCTGCCGGCGGGCGCTCACCCGCGCGGTGGGGCGCGCGCTCACCCGCGCATGATCGCCCGGCTGGTGCTCAACGGGCGAACGCGCGAGGTCGAGGTGCGCCCGAACCAGACGCTGCTGAAGATGCTGCGCGACACGCTCGGCATCTTCGACGTCAAGGAGGGCTGCGACGAGGGCGTGTGCGGCGTCTGCACGGTGCTGCTCGACGGCCGTCCGGCCTCGAGCTGCCTGGTGCTGGCCGCCGCGGTCCGCGGGCGCACGGTCGTCACGCTGCGTGGACTCAAGCCTGACGGAGGCCTCCACCCGCTGCAGAAGGCCTTCGTGCGGCACGGCGCCGTGCAGTGCGGCTTCTGCACGCCCGGCATGCTCCTGACCGTCCTCGCTTTCCTCGAGCGCGAGCCGCGCCCCGACCGCGCGGCGATCCGCGCCGCCCTC
>JBGPIS010000188.1:0-5557 GCA_041484965.1 Methylomirabilia bacterium | reverse complement strand
GACCTGATCAACGGCACCGACCGCTTCGTTGCGCTCAACTGACATGTCTGGCGGAGCCGGGCCCGTGTCCGACCACCCGCCGGTCGTCGTCCTGATCTCGGCCGATCCGCGCCGCTCGCACCGCGCGAACGAGGCGATGCGCATCGGGCTCGGCATCGTCGCCGGCGAGAACGACGTGACCTTCGTCCTCACGGGCCCGGGCGTCCACCTGCTCGACGGCGACACCGACGAGCTCGTGGACGGCGACGACATCGCCAAGTTCCGCGCGAACCTCAAGGCGCTCGACATCCCGTTCCACGTCGAGGCCGGTGCGATCCCCGCGGATCGCGACTGGAACGCGGACGGCCACGGGGTCGTCCCGGTCGCCCGCGAGCGCATCGCCGAGCTGGTGCGGCAGGGCCGGCGCTGCCTGGTGTTCTGATGGCCGCCGTCCTGCATCTCATCAAGGGCGCCGACGCGACGCTCGCGCGCGCGGCCATCGAGCAGAGCATGGCCGCCGGCGACCGGGTCACCGTGGCCCTCCTGCCCGGCGGCGCCGCGCCCGACCTCCCGCCCGGCGTCACCGTCCGCGGCGTCAGCTCCGACCTCTCCTATGCGGACCTGCTCGAGCTGATCTTCGCCTCTGACCAAGTCATCACCTGGTAGAAGGTCGTGGCCAGCGTGGTCGATGAAGGACCTGCGCCCGCGGCCAGAGACGATCATCGGTTCCGGTACTCGTCCAGCCACGCCATCTGAATCGCCTCGAGGACGCTCTCGTTCGACGCCTTCGGGTCGTCCAAGAACCCCGGGAGCTCCGTCACCTGACGCTGCAGATCCGTGAACCGGACGCTGAGCGGATCCGTCTCGGGATACTTCTCGCTGAGCGCGATCGCGATGTCCTCAGCGTCCTTCCACGTCATGCCCATGCTGGTCCCCCCGGCGAGCTACTCCGGTGCCTTGTGCCCGCCTCGTCCGGACAGCGGAATTTCCACGACGACATCGCCTCCCACGACCGCCTGACAGCCCAAGCGGGAATGGAGCGTGAGGCCCTCGGCGGTATCGAGCCGATCCTCCTCGTCCTCTTCCATCTTAGACAGGTTCTCCGCCCCCGCCTTGACGATGACATGACAGGTCGTGCAGGCGCACTTGCCACCGCAGTTGTGCTGCAGATCGATGTTGTTTCCCAGCGCGATGTCCAGAAGCGAGCCCGGGAGGCCGTCCTCCTGGAGTGGGAACTTGGCCGGGTCCACGTCCACGGTGACGTTCAGGGGCAGGAACGTGACCTTGTAGATCGCCATCACTTCGACTCCATGATCTCCGCCGCCCGCCGGCTGCCGAGCGCCCCCTTGAGCGCGGCGTCCATCATGACCTCGGCGAGGTGTTCGGTCGCGCGGTTCATCGCGGTCGTCTTCGCGTGGATCAGGTCACGGTCGTCGGTCGCGCGGGCCCGCGTCAGCTCCTCGAGCGCAGCGACGATCCGCGCACGCTCCGGGGCGCCCACGAGCTCGCCGCCCTGGCGCAGCGCGCGCCCGACATGGGTGATCACCGTGTCGGCTTCGTTGCGCGACTCGATCAGGAGGCGGGCCTCGACGTCCGCCTCGGCGTAGGCGAAGGACTCTTCCACCATCCGCTCGACTTCCGCCTCCTCGAGGCCGTATGTCGGCTTGACCTCGATGGCGGCCGCCTTGCCCGTCCGCAGCTCCTTGGCCGCCACCTGGAGGATGCCGTTGGCGTCGATGACGAACATCACCTCGATCTTTGGCAGCCCGGCCGGCATCGGGTCGATCCCGCGGAGCTCGAACCGGGCCAGCGAGCGGCAGTCCCTGACCAGCTCGCGCTCGCCCTGGACGACGTGCATGTCCACGACCGTCTGGCCGTCCACCGACGTGGTGAACATCTCGCGCGCGCTCGTCGGGATCGTCGTGTTCCGTGGAATCAGCACGCTCACGATGCCGCCGAGCGTCTCGATCCCGAGGGAGAGCGGCGTCACGTCGAGGAGCAGCATGTTCGTGATCCCGCCCGCGAGGATCTGCGCCTGCACCGCCGCGCCGAGCGCCACCACCTCGTCGGGGTTGAGCTGGCTGTGCGGCGTCCTGCCGAACACCTCCTGCACCCGCCGCCGGACGAGTGGCACGCGCGTGGAGCCGCCGACCAGCACGACCTCGTCGATGCCCGCCGGGCCGATCCCCGCGTCGGCCAGCGCCAGCCGGCACGGCGTGAGCGTCGACTCCACGAGCCTCTCGATCAGCGCCTCGAGCTCGCGGCGCGTGATCTCGCGGTGGTAGGTGAACGCGTCGAACGGGATCGTGAGCGTGGTCCGCTCGTCGGCCGAGAGGCGGACCTTGGCCGCCTCCGCTGCGAGGCGGAGCTCCTGCATCGCCTCGTTGTCGCGCCCGAGGTACGTCCCGTGCTTGGCGAGGATGTCGTCCAGGAGCCAGACCACGATGGCCCGGTCGAAGTCGTCGCCGCCCAGGTGGGTGTTGCCGTTCGTCGCGAGCACCTCGAAGATGCCGTCCTTCACGCGCAGGATCGAGACGTCGAAGGTACCGCCCCCGAGGTCGTAGACGGCGATCACGCCGTCCTTGAGCCGGTGCAGGCCGTAGGCGAGCGAGGCCGCGGTGGGCTCGTTGACGATACGGACGACGTCCAGGCCCGCGATCCGGCCGGCGTCCTTCGTCGCCTGGCGCTGGCTGTCGTTGAAGTAGGCGGGCACCGTGACGACCGCCTTCTCGATCGGCTCGGCGAAGTGCGCCTCCGCGCGCTCCTTGAGGGAGCGGAGCACGATCGCCGAGACCTCGGGCGGCGTCACCTCGCGGCCGCCCCCGAGCTCGATCTTCACGATCCCCTCGCAGGGCCGCACCCGGAAGGGGAAATAGCAGAGCTCCTCCTTGACGTCCTCGTAGCCGCGCCCCATGAGCCGCTTGACGGAGTACACGGTCGTCTCCGGCCGGCGCACAAGCTGACGCTTGGCCGCCGCGCCGACGATGACGCCATCGGCCGTGAAGGCGACGATCGACGGCAGGAGGGTCTGCCCCTCCCCGTCGGGGATCACGCGGGGGAGCCCGGTCTTCTCGTCGACGTACGCGACGAGACTGTTGGTGGTTCCGAGGTCAATGCCGACGATTCGCGACATACCCGTCCTGGCTCTCTCCCAGCGCGGCGCCGAGGTCGTCGATCACCGTGCGGAGGTACGCCCGAGCCGCCAGCGCTTCCTTGAAGGCCTCGATGAGACGCGGCCGCTCGGCCGGCGCCGCGGCGTCCCACGCCTCGCTGAGCGGACCGGCGAGCCGTTCCTCCTCCTCGCGGTGGCGCGCGAGCAGCTGCTCGCGCTCCGCGGCCAGCCGCTCGCGGCCGCCCGCGTCGAGGCCGCCGGCCTTCGCCTCCGCGAGCGCTTCTTGGAGCTCGAACATCTCCGCGAGCAGCTCGGGCGGCGCCTTCGGCTTCACGGCGGCGCCTTCTGCCGTCTCCCGTCCCTCTTCGAGGCGGACGAGGTACTCGACGCGGGCGATCGGGTGGCGGAGCGCGCGATACGCGGCGTTGAGCCGGGCCGAGGTCTCGAGGATCTGGGCCTGGTCCTCGGGCGGCGCCCCCTGGTGGATGTCGGGGTGGGTGCGTCGCGACAACTCGTAGTAGCGTTGCTGCAGCTCCGCCGCATCGAGGCGAAGCTTCCGCGGGAGCCCGAAGATCTCGAAATGGTCCATGTCGCCTAGCGAATCCTCGAAATGAGAACGGGCCCGCCGCCGGGCCCGTTCTCGGTGGTTCCGATGTCCCGGCTACGCCGAGAACGACGTGCCGCAGCCACAACTCGACTTCGCGCTGGGGTTCACGAACGTGAAACCGCCCGTCAGCCCCTGCTGGACGTAGTCGAGCGTCGTGCCGTTCAAGTAGAGGTAGCTCTTCTTGTCCACGACGACCTTGATCCCGTCGATCTCGAACTCCTTGTCGTGCGGACCGGTCTCGCTGTCGAACTCCAGCGCGTACGACATCCCCGAGCACCCGCCGCCCTTGACCCCCATCCGCAGAAAGACCGTCTCGGGCAGGTTCTGCGTCCGCCTGAGCTCCTTCACCTGCTTGGCCGCAGCTTCCGACAGCATCACCGCCATGGCCCTTCGCCTCCCGGTTCCTACTTCGAAGTCGCCGCGGCGCCCGCCGGGGCGTACTTTCCCTTGTAGTCCGCCAGCGCCGCCTTGATCGCGTCCTCGGCGAGCACCGAGCAGTGGATCTTCACCGGCGGCAGCTTCAGTTCGTTGACGATGTCCGTGTTCTTGATCTTCGCGGCCTCGTCGACCGACTTGCCCTTCAGCCACTCGGTCGCGAGGCTCGACGACGCGATCGCGCTCCCGCACCCGAACGTCTTGAACTTCGCGTCCTCGATCAGACCCGTCTCCAGATTGACCTTGATCTGGAGCTTCATCACGTCACCGCACTCGGGCGCCCCGACGAGCCCCGTCCCCACGCCCAGCGTGTCCTTCGTGAAGGACCCGACGTTGCGCGGGTTGTTGTAGTGATCGACGACCTTCTCGCTGTACGCCATGAGTGGCCCTCCTATTCAGCCTTCCAATGGATGGATTTCAAGTCAACGCCTTCCTTGGCGAGCTCGTAGAGCGGTGACATGTCGCGCAGTCGCTTCACGACCTCGATCGTCCGCTTGCCGACGTACTCGACTTCCTCCTCGGTGTTGAACCGGTGGAGGCTGAAGCGGATGGACGAGTGGGCCAGCTCCGCGCTCGCGCCGAGCGCCGCGATCACGTACGACGGCTCGAGCGTCGAGGACGTACAGGCCGACCCCGAGGAGAGCGCGGTCTCCTTGTTGAGCCCCATCAGCACCGACTCGCCCTCGACGTACGCGAAGGAGATGTTCAGGTTGTGCGGGAGCCGCCGCTCGGGCTGCCCGTTGAGGTAGGCCTCCTCGACGTTCGAGAGGATCCGGTCCTGAAGCCGGTCGCGCAGCCTGGCGAGGCGCGGCCCCTCCTCCGCCATCGCCTCACCGCAGAGCTCCGCCGCGCGGCCGAACCCGACGATGAGCGGCACCGGCAGGGTGCCCGAGCGCATCCCGCGCTCGTGGCCGCCGCCGTCGATGATCGGCGCGAGGCGCACGCGCGGCGCCTTGCGCCGCACGTAGAGCGCGCCGACGCCCTTCGGGCCGTAGATCAGGTGCGCGGTGCAGGACAGGAGGTCGATGCCCATCGCCTCCACGTCCACCGGCACCTTGCCGACCGCCTGCGTGGCGTCGGTGTGGAAGATGATCCCCTTCTCCTTTGCGAGCTTCCCGATGGCGGCGATGTCCTGGATCGAGCCGACCTCGTTGTTCGCGAACATCACGGAAATGAGGATGGTCTTGTCCGTGATCGCTTTGCGGATCTCGTCCACGTCGACGAGACCGTCCGGCTGCACGGGCACATAGGTCACCTCGTAGCCCTGCCGCTCGAGACGCTTGCAGACGTCGAGGCCCGCGCGCTGCTCGATGACCGTCGTGACGATGTGGTTGCCCTTCTCGCGGTACATCTCGGCGACGCCCTTGAGCGCGAGGTTGATCGACTCGGTCCCGCCGGAGGTGAAGACCAGCTCCTTGGGGTCG
>JBGPIS010000187.1:0-5560 GCA_041484965.1 Methylomirabilia bacterium | reverse complement strand
TGACCTTTCTCGCGTGGTGGCTCTTCGGCCCTGCGCCGGCCGGCCTCTTTGCGCTGACCAACGCCGTCGCGGTGCTCGTCATCGCCTGCCCGTGCGCGATGGGGCTCGCCACGCCGACTGCGATCATGGTCGGCACCGGCCGCGGCGCCGAGGTGGGCGTGCTCATCAAGAGCGCCGCGGCCCTCGAGCTGCTCCACCGCGTGGACACGGTCGTCTTCGACAAGACCGGCACGCTCACCGTCGGCCGTCCGGCAGTCACCGACGTCGTCCCCGTGCCCCCCGCGACGGAGGACGAGGTGCTCGCGCTCGCCGCTGCGGCGGAGCAGGGCTCGGAACACCCGCTGGGCGAGTCGATCGTGGCGCGCGCCAAGGAGCGGGGGCTCGCGCTGCCGCCGGTCGGCGGGTTCACGACGGTCCCGGGCCAGGGCGTGGACGCGCGCGCCGCGGACGGCCGCGTGCTCCTCGGCAACCGCGCGTTCATGGACGCCCGCGGGATCGACGTCGCCGCGCTCGCCGGGTCCGCGCGCCGGCTCGCCGCCGACGGCAAGACGGTGATGCACCTCGCGTTCGAGGGACGGGCGCTCGGGTTGATCGCGGCCGCCGACACGCTGAAGCCGGAAGCTGCCGCGGCTGTCGCCGCGCTCAAGCGGCTTGGCCTCGGCGTCGTGATGCTCACGGGCGACAACCGGCTCACGGCCGACGCGATCGCGAGAGCGGCGGGGGTGGACCGGGTGCTCGCCGAGGTCCTGCCCGAGGCCAAGGCACGCGAGATCCAAAAGCTCCGCGCCGAGGGACACCGCGTCGCGATGGTCGGTGACGGCATCAACGACGCGCCGGCGCTCGCGCAGGCCGAGGTCGGCATCGCGATGGGCTCCGGCACCGACGTCGCGATCGAGGCGGCCGACGTCATGCTGATGCGCGGCGATCTGCGGGGAGTCGTCGCGGCCATCGAGCTCTCGCGCCGCACGATCCGTGTCATCCGGGAGAACCTCGTCTGGGCGTTCGGCTACAACGCCGTGCTGATCCCCGTCGCGGCGGGCGCGCTCTACCCGTTCTGGGGCGTGCTGCTGTCACCGATCCTGGCGGGCGCGGCGATGGCGTTCTCGTCGGTGTCCGTGGTCACGAACAGTCTCCGACTCAAGCGGTGGAGGCCGAGTCAGTGATCGAGCCCGCGCTTCTGCGCGGCCGCGACCGGTACGAACGCGTCATGGACGGGTGGGTGGACAACACCCACGACGACGCCTTCACCCACACGGTACGGCTCCACGACGACGACCGCGCCGTGGAGCTGGCCGTCGTGGCGCTCCCGTCGCCGACGTACGAGATCCGTGAGGCCCGCTGCCACGCGGAGCGTGGCGCCGTCGCCCCGTCGGTCGCCCAGGGGTTCGCGAAGCTCGCGGGGACGCCAATGGTCGGCGGCCTCACCCAGCGCGCCGCGGACGTGACCGGCGGGGGCGAGGGGGCCGCGCTCGTGGTGGACGCGGTGATCGAGGTCGCGCGCATGGCCCGGCAGGTCGCGAAGCTCCCGTGGGCGCGCGCCCAGCGGGCCGCGGGCGGCGACCCGTGGGAGTGCTGGCAGCTCGACACGACCGGCTGGATCGACCTGCCGAACTCCTGCTTCACCTATAGCGACGCGGGCCGGGCGCTCTTCGGCACGCGCCCGATCGCGACGCCGATGCAGCCCGACCTCTACAGCCCCCGGCCGGGCCAACGTCGTGTCTTCGAGCGGACGAAGGTCGCGCGGCTCGAGCGCGCCGGCGGGCGGCTCCGACTCTTTCACTCGATGCACGACAACACCCACGGCTTCGAGCTGAGTTACGAGATCGACCTGACGACCGCCCGGATCGTCGGCGCCGGCCATGTGACGCCGAAGCTCCCGTACATGGGCATCTGCTCCGAGCCCCAGCGGAAGCTCGCCGCGATGCTGGGCGAGACCGCGGACGCGGGGCTCAGAAAGCGCGTCCAGGCGCATCTCGGCGGCGAGAGCGGCTGCGCCCAGCTCTATGACCTCACCGCCGACCTGCTGAAGCTCCTCGCCTAGCCGTAGGTGTCGAGGCAGAGCTCCGGCCCGAAGTCGGCGAGCCCGACGGACTCCGGCGCGCGTCCGTCGAACGCGGCGCGCGGCGCCACACCCACCAACTCGCTCCGGCTCACCGCGACGCCGCGCCGGCGGGCCTCGTCGCTCACGCGCTCGAACACGGCCGGGATCGGCGTCCGCCGGTAGTCGAGGAGATTCATCGAGACCTGGGCGACCCCGCGGCTCGCGAGGAGCACCCCCATCGCCTGCACCGCGGGGAGCCCGCCCGACGACTCGCGGACCGCCCGCGCGATCTCGCGCGCCACGCCGACGTCGCCCGTCGCGAGCCAGATGTTGAACGCGACGAGGATGGCGCGCGCCCCGACGAGCACGGCGCCCGCGCGCGGGTCGAAGCGCGGGGGCCCGTCGGCGGGCGCGCCCTCGGGGGTGGTCAGGCGCGCCGCGAGCCCTTCGTACTCACCGCGGCGGAGCGCGCGCGGCGCGCGGCGGTCGGGTCGCGTGGCGTCGGCGCCGTAGTAGTAGACGGGCAGGGCGTGGCGCTCGGCGATCGCGCGGCCGACCCGCTTCGCGAGCGCGACCGCCTCGTCCATCGAGAGCTCGCGGAGCGGGACGAACGGGAGCACGTCGAGCGCGCCGACGCGAGGGTGGACGCCGCGGTGGCGCCGCATGTCGATCGTCTCGAGGATACGTGCGGCGAGCGCCTGCGCCGCTGCCTCGACGGCCGCGGGCGGGCCCAGGAACGAGAAGACGGCGCGGTGGTGGTCGGGGGGTTCGGCGTGGACGTTCATCAGCCTGACGCCGGGTGCCGTGCTGATCACCGCGGCGAGCGCGTCGAGCACCCCGCGGTCCCGTCCCTCGCTCACGTTCGGCACGCACTCGACGAGGCCACGCATCGTGTGCGGTATACTACTGTGCGGCATGCAGTTCCTGCCAATCGGTAAGCTCCGCGCCGCGACGCTGCAGGCGATCTTCGACAAGCACCCGCTCCGGGATCCCCGCGTCGTCGTCGGTCCGAAGGTCGGTGAGGACGCCGCGATCATCGACATGGGCGAGCGCTATCTCGTCGCGACGACCGACCCGATCACGTTCGCGACGGACGAGATCGCCTGGTACGCGCTCCAGGTCAACGCCAACGACGTCGCCGTCCGGGGCGCGCGCCCGCGCTGGTTCCTGGCGACGCTGCTCCTCCCGGCCGGCGCGGCCACCGACGCGTCGGCCACGGCGCTCCTCGACCAGCTCCACGCGGCGTGCGAGGAGCTCGACATCGCGCTCGTGGGCGGCCACACCGAGATCACCCGCGGGCTCGACCGGCCGATCGTGGTCGGCACGATGCTCGGCGAGGTCGAGAAGGTGAAGCTCGTCACGACGGGCGGCGCGCGGGTCGGCGACGCCGTGATTATGACCAAGGGCGTGCCGCTCGAGGGCGCGGCGATTATCGCGCGCGAGAAGGAGGCCGAGCTCCGCGCGCGCGGCGTGCCGGCGGCCGCGATCCACAAGGCGAAGGGGTTCCTCCGCGCGCCCGGGCTCAGCGTGCTGCCCGAGGTCGAGATCGCGTGCGAGCTCGCGGACGTCCACGCGATGCACGATCCGACGGAGGGCGGCATCGCGACCGCGCTCGTCGAGCTCGCCGACGCCGCCGGCGTCGGACTCAGGATCGACCGCGACCGCATCATGCTGCTGCCCGAGGGGAAGCTCCTCTGCGAGGCGTTCGGCCTCGATCCGCTCGGGACGATCGCCTCCGGCGCGCTCCTCGCGACGCTGGCGCCCGCCGACGCGGGGATCGTGATCCACGCGCTCGCGCGCGAGTCGATCGACTGCCACTTCATCGGCCAGGTCGTGCCGCGCGAGGAGGGCGTCACGCTCGTGAGCGGGAGCCGCCGGGAGCCGATGCCGGTATTTCCTCAGGACGAGATCGCCAAGATCTTCACGGGAGCCTAGGGATATGGCCCAGATCGGTTACTCACACCGGCCGGTGGCGCTCGGCAGCCGCGGGATGGTGGCCGCGGCGCATCCGCTCGCGACGCTCGCGGGTGTGGAGACGCTGAAGTCGGGCGGCACCGCCGCCGACGCCGCCGTCGCCGTGAACGCCGTGCTTGCGGTGACGCAGCCCAACTCGTGCGGTCTGGGCGGCGATCTCTTCTGCCTCTACTACGAGGCGGCGACGCGCCGCGTGCACTTCCTGAACGGCGCCGGACGGTCGGGCTCGCGCGCGGGCCTCGACGAGCTCAAGCGCCGCGGGATGGCCCGCCTGCCGGTCATCGGCCCGCCGACGGTGAGCGTGCCCGGCTGTGTGCGTGCCTGGGGCATGCTGCTCGAGCGCTTCGGGACGCGGAAGCTCGACGGTCTCCTCGCGCCCGCGATCGGCGCCGCCGAGGGCTTTCCACTGAGCTCGCTCGTCAGCCAGGCGATCGAGGAGTATCGGACGGTCGCGCCGGATCCCGAATGGCATCACGTGTTCGTCCCCGGCGGGCGCGCGCCGCAGTTTGGCGAGCGCTTCGTCCAGGCCGATCTCGCCCGGACGCTCCGCGACCTCGCCGCCGATGGGCCCGACCTCTTCTATGCCGGGCGGGTCGGGCAGGCGATCGCGCGCCGGCTCGAGCGCGAGGGGTTCCTCACGGCCGGCGACCTCGCCGCGCACACCGGGGAATGGGGAGAGCCGCTCGCGACGACCTACCGCGGCGTGACGGTGTACGAGACGCCGCCGCCGACCCAGGGGCTCGCGGCGCTGCTCGCGCTGAACCTGCTGGAGGGCTTTCCGCTCGCGGAGCTTCCTGTCCACTCGGTCGAGCACCTCCACCTCCTCCTCGAAATGGTCAAGCTCGCGTACGCCGACCGCGACCGCTGGATCGGCGACCCGGCTCACGCGCGCATGCCGGTCGCGGCGCTCTTGTCCAAGGACTACGCCGCCCGGCGGCGCGCGCTGTTCGATCCTGGCAAGGCCCAGGCGCACGCGTGGGGCGATCCCGAGGGCGACACCACCGGCTTCGTCGTCGCGGACGACAAGGGCAACCTCATCAGCGTCATCCAGAGCCTGTTCAACGGCTTTGGCTCTGGCGTCGTCGTGCCCGCAACGGGCGTGACGCTCCAGAACCGCGGCCGCCACTTCAGCCTCGAGCCGTCCCACCCCGCCGCGTTCGCGCCGCGGACGCGCCCCTTCCACACCCTGATGGCGTCGATCGTGACGCGCGACACGCGGCCCGTGCTCGGCTTTGCTACGATGGGAGGGAATGGGCAGGCGATGTTCCACGTCCAGGCGCTGACGAACGTCCTCGACTACGGCATGGACATCCAGGAGGCGATCGAGCGGCCGCGCTTCCTGGTCGGCTCCTTCCTTCCGGATGACCCCGCGGACGCGATCTACCTGGAGGAGCGCGTGCCGGCGAAGGTCCGCGCGGGGCTCGTGCAGAAGGGCCACCCCGTGAAGACCGCGCTCGAGTTCTTCTCGAAGGCCGGCCACGCGCACGGGATCGCCCTGCGCGACGGCACGCTGATGGGCGGCGCCGATCCGCGGGGCGACGGCCT
>JBGPIS010000186.1:0-5565 GCA_041484965.1 Methylomirabilia bacterium | reverse complement strand
GCTTCGAGGGGCGCTGGGACTACGGCGCGATCGGCACCGTGACCAACCTCGCTGCGCGCCTCTGCGGCGAAGCCAAGGGCGGCCAGATCCTCGTGTCCTCGCGCGTCGCGAGCACGGTCGAGGCCCTCGTGGACGCGGAGGAAGTCGGCGCGCTCACGCTCAAGGGGCTGCTCAAGCCCGTCCCGACGTTCAACGTCCTCGGGCTTCGACCGGCCGGCTGACAGCCCGGCTGAAGGTGCAGTTCGGCACGACCGACGAGTGCTTGCCCGGCCCGCCCGCGACGATCACGAACACGTCGTCGGGCGACGGGACCTGGGGCAGGAGCGCGTCGTCGTCGCGCACGGCGCTCATCCACGCGGGCCAGTCCTGCATCCCCCACATGCCGCCGAGCTTGAGCGTTCGGAGCGGCAGCCGCGCGTGCTCGAAGACGTAGCGCTGGACGTCGGCACGCGTCAGGCCGTCACC
Source organism: Methylomirabilia bacterium (assembly GCA_041484965.1). Classification (GTDB taxonomy): domain Bacteria; phylum Methylomirabilota; class Methylomirabilia; order Rokubacteriales; family CSP1-6; genus JBGPIS01. Next base: position 5,100 of record JBGPIS010000186.1, on the reverse strand, counting down.
CGCGATCGTCGCCGCGTGCTCCGGCCCCAGCACCACCAAGAGCTGGCTCTGGGCGAGGAACCAGCCGACGTTGGAGCCGAGCGAGACCGCGGTGTCGGCGACGGTCGCAAGGATCCCGGCGGCGCCGGTCGAGACGTGATCGTTGACGTTGTGCGGCGCCTCGCCGCCGAAGACGGTCACCGCGTCGTCCGCGCGCAGCGGGCCCCAGGGCGAGGCGTCGGCGCGCTCGGCGATGCAGTACGAGAACTTCGCCGGGCTCCCCTGGGTCGCCATGTCGTGGCGGCCGGGCCACGCGCCGCCGACGTTCATGAGGATCAGGCGGATCGCGCGGCCGATCGTCGCGTTCGCGCGAAAGCCCGGGCCGAAGCAGCCGCTCCCCGCGTGGACGCCGAGCCGACCGGCGACGGGCCCGTGGACGATGACGAGCGGCGCCACCGGATGGGTCGTCGCCTGGACGCCGTAGAGGTTGAACGCGGGATCGAGCATCGCCTCGACAGCGGCGACGATGACAGGGAACGCGGCCGGCTCGCAGCCGGCCATGACCGCGTTGACGGCGAGCTTCTCGAGCGTCGCCCCGCGCCAGAGCGGTGGCATCGCGCCGAGCGAGCGCTCCGGCGGCGCGCCGCCCAGCATGGCGCGTACGCGCTCCTCGGTCGGCGGGATGACGGGCAGGCCGTCGCACCAGCCGCGCTCGCAGAACTCGGCGAGGACCGCCTGCGGATCGTCTGTTGTAACGAGGTCTGTTGTAGCGGGGTCCGTGAGGCCAGTTCCGACCTCGGGTGGCCTGAGAGAGGTGCGCGGCGTCGCGTCCGCGCCGAGCAAGCTGGCCAGCTGCTCGGCGGCCTGGTGCGCTTTGCGCGTGACCGACTCGGGCCGCTCACCGCCGAGCGGGTGCGGGACGACGAGCAGCGGCAGCCCCGAGATACCGAGCGCCGCGAGCTCGCTCACCGCGAGTCCTTGAAACGCGGTGGTGCCGATGAGCCCCGCCGGCGTGCCGAGCTTCGCGATCTCGATGGCGTCGTGGAGACTCCACGATGTGCACGACCCTCAGTCGCCGGAGCCGGCAAAGACGAGGTCGCATTCCTTCGCGAGCTCGGCGAGGGTCTCCGGGGACGCCGGTACGGAAGCGTTCCCCTTGCGCCGCCGCACCACGGCTTTGACCCCGTACCGCGCGCGCAGGAGGGTGCCGAGCTCATCCGCAAGCCGGTCGAAGTTGTGCTTCGTGTTGTCGATGAAGCCGACCGTCAGCCCTGCCAGATCCGCGGGAAGCGGCGGCGCGGTGAAGTTCTCGGCCCGGGCCTGTCCGACGGGACTCAGCACGCGGATGCGCGTCATGACTGCCTCCGTTTGATGCCGGTGGACCGGGCGAGCAGCCGCCCGAGGTTGTCGTGCAGCTCGGCGAGGACCGACCGCTTGATGGAGACCTGCACGGACTCCACGGGCTCGGAGCTCCCGGCCCGGTGGATCACGAGCGTGCCCGCGAACTCCAGGGCGCGCTCGTCCGTCGACGCGAGACCCCGGAGCGTCAGGACTTCCCAGCTGTCTGCCATGGGCGCTATCTTACCCCAATGGTCATCGCGCTCGACCAGCGCCGACTCGACGACAGGGTATGATGGTCGGGCATGGGCTCGGACCCCACCGTCACCATCCTGAAGGATCCCGAGGCGCTCGCCGAGGCGGCGGCCCGACTCATCGCCGACGCCGCGGCCGAGGCCGTGGCGGCGAGGGGCCGGTTCACCATCGCGCTGGCCGGAGGCCTGACGCCGGTGGCCACGTACGCGAAGCTCGCGCTGCCGCCCTTCCACGACCGGATCGACTGGGCACGGACGTGGGTCTTCTTCGGCGACGAGCGCGCCGTCCCGCCCGATCACCCCGAGTCGAACTACCGCATGGCGCGCGAGACGCTGCTCTCGAAGGTGCCGGTCCCCGCCAGCCACGTGCTGCGCATCCGGGGTGAGGCCGAGGACGCGGAGACCGCGGCGGTCGAGTACGCGAAGGCGCTCGCCGCGGCGTTCGGGACGCGGCGGGGCGAGCTGCCGCGCTTCGACCTGGTGCTCCTGGGCCTGGGCGTGGACGGCCACACGGCGTCGCTCTTCCCCGGCTCGCCCGTGCTCCGCGAGGTGTTCCGCCAGGTCGCCGCGGTGCACGCCAGCGCCGCGGCGATCCCCCAGCGCCTCACCCTCACCCTTCCGGTGCTCAACGCGGCCGCGCGCGTGGTGTTCCTCGTGACGGGGGCCGAGAAGGCCAAGGTGGTCAAGGCCGTGCTCCTCGAGCGGGCGACGCTCCCCGCGACGATGGTCAGCCCCGAGAGCGGCGAGGTCGTCTGGCTCGTGGACCGCGCCGCCGCGGCGCTCCTCCCCGCCGGGGGGCGTCAGGCGTGAGGATCGCGATCGCGGCGGACCACGCGGGCTTCCCTTGCAAGGCGCCGCTGATCCGGGCGCTCGAGCAGGACGGCCACCAGCTCCTCGACCTCGGCACCTCCTCCACGGCGCCGGTCGACTATCCGGACTACGCGCGGGCGGTCGGCTCGGCGCTCCGCGAGGCGCGCGCCGAGCTCGGCATCCTCGTCTGCGGCAGCGGGGCCGGGGTCTCGATCGCGGCCAACAAGCTCCGCGGCGTGCGCGCGGCACTCTGCCACGACCTCTTCACCGCCCGCCAGGCGCGCGAGGACGACGACGCCAACGTGCTGTGCCTCGGCGCGCGCGTGGTCGGCGTGGACCTCGCGATCGCGCTGGCCCGCGCGTTCGTCGGCGCGCGCTTCTCGCACGCCGAGCGCCACGAGCGCCGCCTCCGCAAGGTCCTGGCGCTCGAGGCGAGCGGCGCCTGATGCCCGCCGCCGACCAGCCCTTCTCGCTCGTCATCTTCGGCGCGTCCGGCGACCTCACGCGCCGCAAGCTGATGCCCGCGCTCTGGAGCCTCTACGCCGGGCGCACGCTGCCCGAGCCGTTCGCGATCGTCTCGACGGCGCGGACCGAGATGGGCCAGGACGAGTTCCGCCGCCGCATACGGGACGCCATCGGCGAGTTCGCGCACGTCCAGCCGCCCTCGGAGCAGGTGTGGGAGCGGTTCGCCGGCGCGCTCACGTACGTCGCCGGCGATCCAGCCGACCCGGCGCTCTACCCGAAGCTCGAGGCGACGCTGCGCGAGATCGAGCGCGACCGCCCGGGGCCGGCGAACCGGCTCTACTACTGCGCGACGCCCCCCTCCCTCTACGACGACATCATCGCGAACCTCGGCACCTCGGGCCTGGCGCGCGGCACCGAGGGCGGCTTCACGCGCATCGTCGTGGAGAAGCCGTTCGGCCGCGATTACGACAGCGCGCGGGCGCTCGGCCGGCAGCTCGCCGGCGCGTTCCGTGAGGAGCAGGTCTACCGCATCGACCACTACCTCGGCAAGGAGACGGTCCAGAACATCCTCGTGCTGCGGTTCGCGAACGGGATCTTCGAGCCGCTCTGGAACCGCAACCACGTCGCCGAGGTGCAGATCACCGTCGCCGAGTCGCTCGGCGTCGAAACGCGCGGGGCGTATTACGAGGAGGCGGGCGCGCTGCGCGACATGATGCAGAACCACCTGCTCCAGCTCCTCTGCCTGATCGCGATGGAGCCGCCGGTGTCCTTCGAGGCGGCGCCCGTGCAGGACGAGAAGAACAAGGTGATGCGCGCGATCCGCCCGATCGACCACGCCACGATCCAGGACGTCGCGCTGCGGGGCCAGTACGGCCCGGGCGTCGCGGAGGGCAAGCCGGTCGCGGGGTACCGCCAGGAGAAGGGCGTGGCCGCGGCGTCGAAGACGGAGACGTACGCGGCGCTCAGGCTCATCGTCGACAACTGGCGCTGGGCGGGCGTGCCGTTCTACCTCCGCACGGGCAAGCGGCTCCGAAAGCGGGCGAGCGAGATCGCGATCCGCTTCCACCGCACCCCGCACATGATCTTCCGCCGGGGCCCGGACGCCGTGGAGCCGAACACGCTGGTGATCCGCATCCAGCCCGACGAAGGCATGGCGCTCACCGTCGCCGCCAAGACGCCGGGGCCCGAGCTCAAGCTCGGGCCGGTGCGTCTCGACTTCCGCTACGGCGAGGTCTTCGGCGGCGAGCCGCCGGAGGCGTACGAGCGGCTCCTGCTCGACGCGATCCACGGCGACGCGACGCTCTACGCGCGCGGCGACTGGGTCGAGCAGGCGTGGCAGCTCCTGGCGCCGGTGCTCGACGCGTGGGCGGAGGATCCGGCGGTGCCGCTCTCTCCGTACGAAGCCGGGTCGTGGGGGCCCGCGGAGGCCGACGATTTCATCGCGCGGGACGGCGGGCGCTGGCGCGCGCCCTAAGTCAGGCTACTTCGCGGGTTGGAGGGCGCGACTCGCGGTCAGCTCGACGTAGGTGTAGTACCAGCCTTCCCACAGCCGCACCTCGAGGGAGCTGCCAGCCTTCTCGAACACCTGAAGCACACCGTGCTCCGAGGACGTGCTGCTGACGTGACGCCAGCCGTTGGCCTCGAGCGTGGTGCGCATGGCGACGGTCAGGCTGTCCATCTCGAGCCGGCCGCGGTAGACCAGGCGCGCGGCCTTGACCGTCGGCGACTCGATGACCGTGGACTTGTCCGCCAGGCGCTCGAGCCCCTTGGGAACGGGAATGTCCTCGAACTCGCTTCGCACCGGCTTGGACGGCGCCGAGGCGCAGCCGGCCAGAAAGACCAGGACGAGCACCGCCCCACCGAGCGTCACAGTCCTCATGCGTCGAGCGTAGCAGGGACGCCGGGGGCCCAGCAAGGAATTCGGCCGCGCCGGCCGCGAGGACTTTCACCCCTAGCCCTGGATCGAGTAGCCGCCGTCCACGGGGATGGCGGCGCCGGTCACGAAGTCGGACGCGGGGCTCGCCAGGAAGACGGCCACGCCCGCCATGTCGTCGAGCGTGCCCCAGCGGCCGGCCGGCGTGCGGCGCAGGACGTTCTCGTGGAGCCCCGGCACCTCGCGGCGCGCCCCCTGCGTCAGCTCCGTGTCGATCCAGCCTGGCAGCACCGCGTTCACCTGGATGTTGTCCTTGGCCCAGGCCACCGCGCACGCCTTCGTGAACTGCACGATCCCGCCCTTGGAGGCCGCGTAGGCCGG
>JBGPIS010000185.1:0-5612 GCA_041484965.1 Methylomirabilia bacterium | reverse complement strand
TTCTGGCTCGTCACGCTCGGGATCTCCGCCATGACCCTGATCCTCGCGGCGCAGGGGCTCCAGCAGGGCTTCATGCTCATGGCCGGGGCCGCGTGGCTCGACTCGCTCTCCGCCATGCGCCCCTACTGGTGGCTCCGCACGCTCACCGGCATCGCCATGGACGTCGGCGTGTCGCTGCTCGTGATCAACATGCTGAAGCGCGCACCTGGGGCCGGCCACCTGCGGTTCACGCCGGGCTCGCGGCCCTTACAATGAAGTCCGTCACCTCGATCGCGGCGGGCGCGGGCTTCTTCTTCGTGACGCTCGCGATGTTCGTCCAGGGCGTGCTGCCCTCGCTCATCCCCGAATCCCGGACGAAGCAGGTGACCCGAGCGGTCCGGACCGACCTCGGCGACGTCAAGTGGATCCGCTACGACGCGAGCGACTACACGGCGCTCGAGCGTCTCGGCCGCGGCCTCTACATCCGCGAGGGCTGCTGGTACTGCCACAGCCAGTACGTGCGACCAGTGGCCGGCGAGGACTTCCGCTGGGGCCCAGTCTCGGAGGCGGGCGAGTACGCGTGGGACCAGCCGCACCTCCTCGGCACGCGGCGGATCGGGCCCGATCTCACGCGGATCGGCGGCAAGTACGGCGACGACTGGCACTACGCGCACTTCTGGGACCCGCGGATGCTCCAGCCGGAAACGATCATGCCGCGCTTCCCGTGGCTCTTCGAGCAGCTCGTCGTTCCCGTGCAGGCGGGCGGCGAGCCTGGGCTCGAGCCGACGGCCGAGCTGCGGCGTTACTTCACGCTGCGCCCCGGCCGCCCGATCCTGCTCTTCCCGAACGCCGACGGCGTCGCCTTCGTCCGCCCGGGCGACGACGGCGTGTTTCCGCTCGACGGCGTCCCCGTCCTCGACCTGCGCGGGGGCGTCGCGGGGATGCCCGCCGCTCCCGCGTCGAGCGTTCCCGGGATCGCCGCGGTGAGGCTCGTGGTCCCGACGCGGGAACTGGTGGGGCTCGTGCGCTATCTCCAGAAGCTCGGGATGAGCCGCGGCGCGTGGCGCGAGGTCTTCGAGCCCCAGAACGTGACGGTCTCGGCGATGACGCTCCCGGAGAGCGACGACCTCGTGGACAAGGGGCGTGAGGCGTATCGCGACCACTGCGCCGGGTGCCACGGCGTGAAGGGCGACGGCCTCGGTCCCGCGGCGACGTTCCTCTCCCCTCGGCCGCGCGACTTCACGGCCGCCGTCTTCAAGTTCCGCTCGACCGCGTCGGGCGCGCTCCCCACCGACGGCGACCTCTTCCGCACGGTCACGCGGGGCGTCCGGTGGACCTCGATGCCCCCGTGGCACGAACTCCAGGAGAAGGAGCGCCTCGCGCTCGTCGCGTACGTCAAGAGCTTCTCGAAGCGCTGGGCCGACGAGCCGCTCGATCCTGTCGTGGCGCCAGGGGCTCCGCCGCGAGCGACGCCCGAGCTGCTCGCGCGCGGCAAGGCGCTCTACACGGAGGCCAAGTGCTGGGAGTGCCACGGCGAGTCGGGCCGGGGCGACGGGCCGTCGGCCGCCCAGCTCCGTGACGACAGCGAACTGCCGATCCGCCCGACCGACCTCGGCCGCGGGCAGTTCAAAGCGGGCGCGAGCGTCGCCGACGTCTTCCGCGCGATCACGACCGGGCTCGACGGGACGCCGATGCCGTCGTTCGGCGACGCGCTGTCCGCCGACGCGCGCTGGGCCCTCGCCTATTACGTGCTCTCGTTCTCGGCGTGGGTCGATCCGCTCACGGGGGAGAAGCTCCGGCTCTCGCCGGCGGCGAAGGCCGCGCTGAACGCCGAGCCCGCCAGCCGCCCGCGCTCCGCGCTCGATCCGCTCCGTCCGACGGGCGTCGCGCGGGCCGTTGAGACGAAACGCAGGAACCTCTACCCCGGAATCCTGGAGTGACGCGATGCTCGAGTACCTGACGCTCGGCCAGTTCGTCGTCGCCGTGCTGATGGGCCTGGCCGCCCTCTGCGCGTTCTGGTGGGGCGCGGCGAGCGGCGCCCTCCGCGACGCCGAGAAGGTCAAGCACCGGGTGCTCGAGATCGAGGAGGAGGGCGATGAGCGAGCCGGTGGGACCTGAGCGCCGCGAGAACGAGATCAGTGAGTACGCGCAGGGTGAGCTCCAGGTCCGCCGCGGCAGCGTCAACCGCTGGCTCCTGGTCCTCTACGCGGCCCTGACCGTGTGGGGAATCTACTACCTGTTCAAGTACTGGGGCGGACCGTGACGATCGAGCGTTTCGTGATCGCCCTCGCGATCCTCAACCTGGCCATCCTCGGCCTCGACCTCCTCTACTCCACGCTGGCCGGCCTCCTGGCCCTGCTCTGACAGTGGGCTGGCGCTGGCGCGCCGACGTTCTGCTCCCGATCCTGACGCTCGCCGTCCTCTACGGCGCCGGCTGGGTCCGGCTCTCCCATCGCGTCCCACGTCCCGGCTGGCGCATGGTCGGGCGACTCGTGCTCGCGTACGGCGCGCTCGTCACGCTCGCGCTGGCGCTTCTCTCGCCGCTGCACGAGCTCGCGCATCGGCGCTTCTCGGCGCACATGGCTCAGCACATGCTCCTCGTCGCCGCCGCAGCTCCCGCCCTCCTGCTCGCCGATCCGTTCCCGATCCTTCTCTGGGCCCTGCCGGCGCCGGTGCGCGTCGCCGCCGGCGGCCTGCTGGCCCCGGGCGCACCGCTCCGGACGCTGGGGCGCGTTCTCACGCGGATGCCGGTGGCGTGGCTCGCTTACGCGCTCGCGCTGTGGCTCTGGCACCTGCCCGCGGCCTACGACGCGGCGCTCGCCGAGCCGCGGCTCCACGATCTCCAGCACCTGGTCTTCTTCGCGAGCGCCATCCTGTTCTGGTGGCCCGTCGTCGCTCCGGCGCCGCGGGTGGCCGCCGCCGCCCACCTCGGTTGGCGGATCGCGTACCTCGTGCTCGGGGCGTTCCAGGGCGGCGCGCTCGGTCTCCTCCTGATGCTGAGCCCGCGGGTCCTCTACGCGCCGTACGCGCTCGGCGCGGACACCGCGGTCGCCCTCGAAGATCAGGCGTGGGGCGGCATCGTCATGTGGGCGGCGGGCGGGGCGGTCGAGATGGCGGCGGTGCTCGTCCTCGTCTTCAAGTTCCTCGCCGCCGAGGAGCATCGAGTGTCCGCCGTTTCCTTGACCGCCCGTCGACACTAGGGGAGAATTGAGCGGTTGCAGCATGACCGCCGAGCCGCTCATCCGCATCACAGGTCTCCGCAAAGCCTTCGGCGCTCACCGAGTGCTGGACGGGCTTGCGCTCGAGGTCCGCGGCGGCGAGGCCGTCGCGCTTCTCGGCGCGAACGGCGCGGGCAAAACGACGCTTCTCCGAATCCTCGCGACGCTCACGCGTCCGACGCGCGGCACGGTGACCGTTCTGGGGCACGACTGCGCGCGCGCGCCAGAGCGCGTGCGGCCGCACATCGGCCTGGTCGCCCACGGCTCGTACGTCTACGAGGACCTCACCGCGCTCGAGAATCTGAAATTCTGGACGACGCTCAGCGGCCTCTCGCCGGCTCCCGTCGACCTCGCGGGGGCGCTCGCCGCCGTCGAGCTCGAGCGCCTCGGCAACGAGCGCGTCCGGACGTTCTCGGCCGGCATGAAGCGGCGGCTCTCGCTCGCCCGCCTCCTGCTCGCCCGGCCCCGCGTCCTCCTGCTCGACGAGCCCTTCGGCGGGCTCGACCAGCGGGCGAAGAAGTGGCTCGAGGGGCACCTCGAGTCGTTCAAGGCGGACGGCGGCGCGCTCGTGATGGCCACGCACAGCTTCGGCCGTGAGCTCGCGGTCGCCGACCGGATCGTGATCCTCGCCGGGGGCGCGATCGCGCTCGATGCGCCGCGCGGCGCACGCGGCGCGGACGAGATCGCGCGGCTCTACCGGCTCCACACGGGGGAGGGCGCCTGATCTTCGCGCGGCGCGCGTGGGCGGTCGTGTGGAAGGACCTCCTCGTGGAGCGGCGGTCGAAGGAGACGCTCAACGCGCTGGTCTTCTTCTCGCTGCTGCTCCTGTTCGTCTTCCAGTTCGCGCTGGGGCCGGATCGCGAGCGGCTCACCGCCGCGCTGCCGGGGCTCCTCTGGCTCGGGTTCGTGCTCGCCGGGCTCCTCGGCCTCGGGCGCACGTTCGTCCTCGAGCGCGAGAACGATTGCTGGGACGCGCTGCTCCTCGCCCCCGGGGACAAGTCGGCGATCTACGTCGGGAAGCTCGCGGGCAACGTGGTGCTGATGCTGGTCGTCGAGACGCTGATCCTGGCCCTCTTCGCGATCTTCTTCAACGTGGACGTAGCGGACGCCCTGCCCGGCCTGGCGCTGGTCATGGTCCTCGCCACGCTCGGGCTCGCCGCCGTCGGCACGCTCTTCGCCGCGATGACCGCCCAGGTGCGGGCGCGGGAGCTCCTCTTCCCCGTGCTGCTGCTCCCCGTCCAGGTGCCGGTCCTGCTCGGGGCCGTCAAGGCGACGGAGGCGGTGCTGCTCGGCGAGCCGCTCTCCGCCGTCGCCCACTGGCTGAAGCTCCTCGTGGCCGCCGACGTCATCTACGTCGTGGCGGGCCTGCTCACGTTCGACTTCCTGTTGGAGTCATGACGAAGGCGCTCGGGTGGCTGGCGGCGGTGGCGCTGCTCGCGGGTCTCGTGATGGGACTCGGCGTCGCGCCGCGCGAGGTGACGCAGGGTAACGTGCAGCGCATCATGTACCTCCACGTCCCGAGCGTCTGGGTCGCGTACCTCGCCTTCACGGTCGTCTTCGTCGCCTCGATCGCCTACCTGGCGAAGCGCGCGGAGGCGGCCGACCGGCTCGCGCACGCCTCCGCGGAGGTTGGCGTCCTCTTCACCGGCATCACGATCGCGACCGGGTCGATCTGGGGCAAGCCCACGTGGGGAACCTGGTGGACGTGGGACGCGCGCCTCACGAGCGTCGCGGTCCTCTTCGTCATGTATGTCGGCTACCTCCTCCTCCGCGGGATGATCGACGAGCACGAGCGGGCCGCGCGGTACGCGGCCGTGCTCGGCGTCGTCGCGGCGCTCAATATTCCGCTCGTGCACTTCTCCGTCTCCTGGTGGCGGACGCTGCACCAGCCGCCGTCCCTGATGAGGCCAGGGCCGAGTAGCATGCCGCCGGTCATCGTGTGGGCGCTCCTCGTGAACTTCCTCGCGTTCTCGCTCCTCTATCTCTACTTCCTCGCCCGGCGGACCCGCCTGCTCCGGCTCGAGGCGGAGGCGGACGCCTGATGCCGGACAATTGGGGCTTCGTGTTCGTCGCCTATGCGCTCGCCGCGGTGGCGCTGCTCGCCTACTGGCGGCGCCTCGCGCGGAAGGAACGCGACTTGAAATGAGAAGCAACATGCGCAACGGAGCCACGTCGCGCCGCGTCTCGGGCCACCCACCGAGTGCTCCGGCCTCGCGGACCCCGCTACAATGACCCGCCGAACGAAGTTCATCGCGGGCGGCATCGTGATCGCCGCCGCGCTCGCGTACATGATCTACGCTGGCGTGACGCAGTCGGCCGTCTACTTCGTGACGCCGGGCGAGCTCCGCGTCGCTGCCGTCGCGGGCAAGGCGTACCGGCTCGGCGGGATGGTGCTGCCGGGCTCGCTCACGTGGG
>JBGPIS010000184.1:0-5643 GCA_041484965.1 Methylomirabilia bacterium | reverse complement strand
GCCGTGGGCGTTCAGCGCACCACAGCAGCCCTGGCCCTGGGGCACGACGACGTCGCAGCCGTTCTTCGCGAGCACCCGCGCGGTCGCGCGGTTGTGGGCGCCGAAGACGACCGACTGCACGCAGCCCGAGAGCAATGCGATGCGGGCGCGCCGCGGGCTCTGGGCCATGATGAACGCCGGCAGCGGCGCGCGCGCCCGGCGCGCGGGCATCGGCGGCAGCAGCGCCTCCCACGACGGGAGCGTCCCCGGCAGGCGCCTCGCGAGCCCGGTCGCCCGCACGAGCCCCTGCAGGCCGCTCGCCTGATAGGCGCGCAGGGCCGCCGCGGCGAGCCCGAGGATCTTCGGGTGGCCCAGCAGCAGCCCGAAGTTGAGCGCGCGGAAGAGACGCCGGACGGGCGAGCCCGGACGCTGGCGCTCGATCTCGGCCTTCGCCGCCTCGATGAGGCGGCCGTAAGGCACGCCCGCGGGGCACACGGTCTCGCACGCGCGGCAGTCGAGGCAGAGCTCGAGGTGGCGCGTGACCGACTCCGTCAGCGCCATCCGCCCCTCGGCGAGCGACTTGATCAGGAAGATGCGCCCGCGCGGCGAATCCATCTCCGTGCCGAGCTCGGCGAACGTCGGGCAGGAGGCGAGACAGAGTCCGCAGTGGACGCACTGGTTGACGCCCTCGACGGAGAGCCCGTGGAGGGCGAGCGGCCCCGCGGCCGGTCGCGGCGAGTCCTGGACGATGTGGGCCATGCGTGTCCCGCTAGATGCCGGCGACGAAGCGGCCGGGATTCAGGATCCCCTTCGGGTCGAGCTGCGCCTTGATGCGCTGCATGATGCGGCCCGCCGCGCCCGGGTCGTCCCAGACGGGAACCTGCGCCTTCACGGCGAGCGGCGCCCACTCGAGCGTCGCGTGCCCGCCGCCCGCGCGCGCCATCTCGCGCCACTCGCTCAACAGCGAGGCGATCGGTCCCGGTTCCTGTGGCTCTCGGTCGGAGAAGAGCGCCGCGGTCACGACGCCGACGCCGGCGTGCGCCGCCCACGCGGTCTGCACGCCGCGCGCGCGCGCCACGCCCGCGCCTTGCTCCATGAGCTCGGCGACCTGGGTCGGCAGCACGCCGAACGTCATCACGGCGGTCACGGCAGCGAACGCCGCGAGCGGCGCGCCCGGGAGCCGCGGCCAGGTTTCCGGCGGGACGGGCGGCGTCTCGCGCCCGCCGAAGGACGTCACGAGGCGGCCGAGCTCGGCGCTCTGCCATTCCACCTGCTCGGGCAGCCCGTCGAACCCCACGACGAGGAGTGCCCGGCTCGGTGCCGGGGTCGCGGGGGGTGCGCCGGCGAGTGTCGTTCCGAGCCCAGGAGCATCCCCCGCGGGCCCGGCAACGAGCGCAGTCGCCGCCGCGGCGTCGAGGAGCTCGATGGCGTTCGGGATCAGATCGGACGCCATGAGCGCGCGGACCGCCGCGCCCGCGTCCTTGAGCCGGTCGAAGCGCGCGCCCACGAGGCGCTCGGCGTCGGGCAACGGGCGAAGCTTCACGGTGGCCTCGACGATCACGCCGAGCGTACCGTACGAGCCGATGAAGAGCTTCGGCAGGTCGTAGCCGGCGACGTTTTTCACTACCTTGCCGCCGCCCTTCACGACGCCGCCCTCGGCGGTGACGACGGTGACCCCGATGAGAAGGTCGCGCGACGTCCCGTAGAGGTGCCGCCGCGGGCCCGAGGCGTTGGCGGCGACGACGCCGCCGAGCGTTGCGCGGTCGGCGTCGGGCGGATCGAGCGAGAGCCACTGTCCGCGGGTCCGGAGCGCGCCCTGGAGCTCCGCGACCGTCATGCCGGCCTCGACCGTGGCCGTGAGGTCGCCCGGCTCGTGCTCCACCAACCGGCTCATGCGGCGCAGCCCGAGCACGAGGCCGGCCCGCGGGGCGGGCGTCCCGACGGACGCCGCGGTGCCGCCGCCCCAGGGCACGACGGGCAGCTCCGCCTCGGCAGCCAACCCGACGATCGCCGCGACCTCCTCGACGGAGCCCGGGAAGACCGCCGCCTCGGGCGTACGGCCCTCGACGACGTAGGGGGAGAGTTCGACGCCGGCGAGGACGCCGGCGGGACCGACGACGGCGCGGAGCCTTTCGAGCAGCGCGTCCTGCACGCGGCGATGCACGCCCGCGCTAGAAGCGCTGGGCGAGGCCCTTTTCCTCGATCGCGTGGGGCGTGTAGGCGACCGGCCCCACCTCGACGCAGGACTTCTTGGTGGGGAAGATCTTGCCCGGATTGCAGAGTCCCGTGGGATTGAACGCGTGCTTGAGCCGGTGCATGAACGCAAGATCGGCGGCGGAGAAAATGAACGGCATGAAGTCGGATTTTTCGAGGCCGATCCCATGCTCGCCGGAGATCGAGCCGCCGACCTCGGCGCAGACCTTCATGATTTCCGCCCCGGCCGCGACCACGCGCGCTTCCTCGCCGGGCTGGCGCGGATCGTAGAGGATGTTCGGGTGGAGGTTGCCGTCGCCGGCGTGGAAGACGTTGCCGACGCGCAGGCCGTGGGCGGCGACGATCGCGTTCACGCGGCCGAGGACGTACGGGAGCTTCGTTCTCGGAATGACGCCGTCCATCACCATGTAGGCGGGCGAGACGCGGCCGTAGGCGCCGAACGCCGACTTCCGCCCCTTCCAGAGGAGCGCGCGTTCGCTCTCGTCGCGCGCCGTCCTCACCTCGCGGGCGCCCGCGTCCCGGCACGCCTGGATGATGCGCTCCGCCTGGGCGTCCATCCCGACGCGGAGCCCGTCGAGCTCGACGAGCAGCGCGGCCGCCGCGTCGCGCGGGTAGCCGCAGCCGAACGCGTCCTCGACGGCCTGGATCGTGAGCTGGTCGATCATCTCGAGGGCGGCCGGCACGAAGCCGCGCGCGATGATCGCCGACACGGCGGCGGAGGCCTGGTCCATCTCGGCGAACACCGCGAGCACGGTCTTCACCGCCTGCGGCTTCCTGAGAATGCGCACGACGATCTTCGTCGCGATCCCGAAGGTGCCCTCGGAGCCGACGAAGACGCCCGTGAGGTCGTAGCCGCGCACCGCGCGCGTCCGGCCTCCGAGCCAGACGATCTCTCCGTCCGGCATCACGACCTCGAGGCCGAGCACGTGATTCGTGGTCACGCCGTACTTCAGCGTGTGCGGCCCGCCGGAATTGGTGGCGATGTTCCCGCCGATCGTGCACGCCTGCTGGCTCGAGGGATCGGGGGCGTAGTAATAGCCCTGCGGCCCGACCTTCCAGGACAGGTGCAGGTTCACGAGCCCGGGCTCGACGACCGCGAGTTGGTTCTCGTAGTCCACTTCGAGAATGCGGTTCATGCGCATCATCGAGATGACGAGGCCGCCCTCGGCCGGTAGGCACCCGCCCGCGAGGCCGGTCCCCGCGCCGCGGGCGACGAACGGCAGGCCCTCGCGGTTCGCGAGGCGGACGACCGCGGAGACGTGCTCGGCCGACGCCGGGAAGACCACGAAGTCCGCCAGCGCACGCAAGAGCGTGAGACCGTCGGACTCATAGACGAGCAGCTCGTCGGGGTCGGACAGGACGCCGCCCGCACCGACGATGGCTTCGAGCGCGCGGCGAAGCTCGCGCTTCCTCGCCTCGGTCAGCGTCGCCATAAGGGGTATCAGAAAGTATAGCTCAGTACGGGTTCGCGATGGGGAGCTCCTCGGCCGGATAGAGCGTGATGATCTGCGCGCCGTGGGGCGTCAGGACGACCTCCTCCTCGATGCGCGCGGCCGACACGCCATCGGTCGCGGGACAGTAGGTCTCCACCGCGAAGACCATGCCCGCCTCGAGCTCCATCGGGTCGTCCAGCGAGTTGAGCCGGCTGATGATCGGCCGCTCGTGGAGCCCGAGCCCGAGGCCGTGGCAGAAGTTGAGGCCGAACGCCTCCATCTCGCCGGCGAACCCGATCTCCTGCGCCCGCGGGAAGCATTTTGCGATCCGGTCGGTGCTGACGCCCGGCTTGAGCAGCGCGATCGCCTTGTCCATCCACTCGCGCGCCTTCGTGTACGCGTCGCGTTGCGCCCGCGTGGCGCGCCCCACGTTGAACGTCCGGTAGTAGCAGGTGCGGTATCCCATGAACGACTGGATGATGTCGAAGAACGCCTGGTCGCCCGGGCGGATCATGCGGTCGGTGAAGTTGTGCGGGTGCGGCGAGCACCGCTCGCCCGAGATCGCGTTGATGGCCTCGACGCAGTCCGAGCCCATCTCGTACAGGCGCTTGTTGGCGAGCGCCACGATCTCGTTCTCGCGGACGCCGGGCTTCAGCGCCTCCGCGATGTCCTGGTAGACGCCGTCGCCCATCGCGGCGGCCATGTTGAGCAGCGTGATCTCGTCCGAGCTCTTGAGCTGGCGCGCGTCGAGCATCACCTGCTGCCCGTCGCGCACCTCCATGCCCAGGCGCTGCAGCGCGAACAAGAATGGCGGCTCGACGACGTCGACGCCGAGCGGCATACCGGCGACCCCTTCGGCGACCAGGATCGCCTTGATTTCGTCCGCGGCGCCGCGGAAGAGCTCGGCCTTCGGCGACACCGCCCCGCGCAGGCCGACCATGCCGGCTAGGCAGTGCGTCGCCTCGAGCCACGGGGCGTGGAGACGATGATGCTTCGCCGCCGAGCCAAAGTCCCACACGTAGGGGTTGCCGGTGCCGGTCAGGAGCGACCACCGCGTGAGCTTGTCGCGCGCCCACTCGCCGATGACCGTGCTCGTCGTGTAGCGGATGTTGTACTGGTCGAAGCAGAGGAGCGCGCCAAGCCCCGAGCGCGCGAGCGCCTGGCGCACGCGGCCGAGGCGATAGCGGTGCAGGCGGCGGAAGTCCACGCGCTCCTCGAAGTCCACCTGCATTCGCCCGGGCGCCTGGATCGGCCGGTCCCAGTCGTGGCGCGGGTCCACGTCCCCGGGCGTGACGACGCGGGGCTCGGTACGCCGCTCCTTCTTCGCCATGTCTCGCTCCTTCTGGAATGCGTTAAGTCTAGCGGGCCAGGAGTATCCGCGCCGCGCGCCCAATGGCCGCAGCGTCGATCCCATAGTGACGGTAGAGGTCGGCGCGCGCGCCCGACTGGCCGACGTCGTCCACGCCGAGCGGGATCTGCGGGACGCCGAGCGCCGAGCCGAGGAAGGCGAGCGCGTGCGAGTGGCCGTCGAGCGCCGAGACGACCGGCACGCCTTCCTCGTCCGGGCCGACGAGCTCCTCGACCCAGGGGCGCCTCTCCCTCAGGCCCCGGTAGAGCCGGTCGGGGCTCGTGACGACGAAGACGCTCGCGAACACGCCCTCGGCGCGCAGGCCCCGGCTGGCCTCCACCGCCTCCGGGACCATGACGCCGGCCGCGAAGAGATGGACCGCGTTGTCCTCGGGATCCCACCCGGGCTCACCGCGGGCGTCGAGCAGCCGATAGCCGCCGCGCAGCACGCGCTGACGGTACTCCGCGCTCGGCGGCGGCGCGAGTGATTGGTCCACCGGCTTCGTCGAGAGCCGAAGGTAGAGGCTCTCGCCTGTGCCCTCGGCGATGCCGGCGAGCGCGTCGAGCAGGATCCACTCGACCTCGCGCGCGAACGCCGGATCGAAGTAGGCGATCCCCGGCAGCGCGACGCCGATGCCCGGCGTGATCACGGACTGGTGGGCGCCGCCCT
>JBGPIS010000183.1:0-5657 GCA_041484965.1 Methylomirabilia bacterium | reverse complement strand
TAGCCGGCCTCGGCGAGGAGCTTCTTGGCCTTCGCCGGATCGTGCGGCATCGCGTTCGCCAGGTCCACGAAGTAGGGGTTCAGCGGGTCCACGTTGGACCCGAGGATCCGCCCGAAGCCGAACATCGCACCCTTGACGACCTCCTTCTTGTCGATCGCGTGGGTGATCGCGCGGCGGACCTGCACGTCGGAGAACGGCTTCTTCGAGTTGTTCATCGCGAGAATCACGTCGTTCGTGGTCTCGCCGATGATCACCGAGAAGCGCGGGTCTTTCTGGAGGTCCGGCACGTGCTCCGGGCCGATGCCGAACATGGCGGCGTCGATGTCGCCTGCCTTGAGCGCTGCGAGCGCCGCGTTCGGATCGGGGATGAACCGGTAGGTCACCCGGTCGAGCTTCGGGAGGCCCTTCTCGTGGTACTCGGGATGTTTGACCAGCACGATCCGGTCGCCGCGCACCCACTCGGCGAGCCGGAAGGGCCCGGTGCCGATCGGCTCGCTCTTGAGCGTGTCCGCCGCCTCGCGCGGGTAGATAACCGAGCCCTGCCGCGCCAGCGTGAGCAGGAACGACGCGTCCAGCTCCTTGAGCGAGAGCGTGACCGTGTAGTCGTCCTTCACGATCATGTTGGCGATGTTCTCGTAGCGCGCGCGCTGCGGGTGCTTCGTCTCGGGGTTCGCGGCGCGCTCGAAGACGAACTTCACGTCGGCGGCCTTGAGCTCCCGGCCGTTGTGGAACCTGACGCCGCGCTTGAGGAAAAAGGTGTAGTTGCGGTTGTCGGCGGTGTGCCACCGCTCGGCGAGCCACGGCACGATCTTACCGGCGCGGTCCACCTTCACGAGGCACTCCTGGATGTTGTAGTGGACGACGGCCGCGATCGCCGAGGCGGGGCTCGCCGTGAGGTCGAGGCCCGGCGGCTCGGTGGCGACCTGGACGACGAGGTTCTGCGGCGCCTGCGCCGCGGCGGGCCCCGCAGCGACGCACGAGACGAGTGTGGCGAGCAGCGTCAGTGTTCGGAAGTGGCGCATCACGCTATCCTCCCTTGAAGTACTCCACGGTCCGCCGGAACCCCTCGTCGAAGTCCACGAGCGGCGAGTACCCGAGCAGCCGCTTGGCCTTCGCGACATCCGCGAGCGTGTGCGGCACGTCGCCGGCGCGCGGCGGGGTGTGCTTCCGCGCGAGCCGCCGCCCGAGGATCGCCTCGAGCTTCCCGATGATCTCGAGCAGGCTCACGCGCTCGCCGCAGCCCACGTTGAACACCTCGCCCCCCACGGCCGGCGCGAGGGCGGCCAGCACGTTTGCCTCGACGACGTTGTCGATGTAGGTGAAGTCGCGCGACTGCGCGCCGTCGCCGTGCACCTCGAGGGGCTTGCCCTTGAGGCCCCACAGGATGAAGCGGGGGATCACCGCCGCGTACTCCGACTTCGGGTCCTGCCGCGGACCGAAGACGTTGAAGTAGCGGAGCCCGACGGTCTCGACGCCGTAGAGGCGCGCCCACACGGCCGCGTACTGTTCGCCCGCCGCCTTGGAGACCGCGTAAGGCGAGATCGGCGCCGGCGGCTGCTCCTCGCGCTTCGGGAGATCCGGCCGGTCGCCGTAGACGGACGACGACGAGGCGTAGACGACGCGCGGCACGCGGCAGCGCCGCGCGGCCTCGAGCACGTTCAGCGTGCCCGTGACGTTGTTCTCGTTCGCCCCGAGGGGGTCCTTCACCGAGCGCGGCACCGAGCGCATCGCCGCCTGGTGGAAGATCACCCGCGCCCCGCGCGCCGCGCGCAGCACCGTCGTGAGATTCCGGATATCGCCGCGGATCACCTCGAGGCGCTTGCCGGCCTTCGCCACGAACGGCAGATTCGCGCGCGAGCCCATCGAGAAATTGTCGAGGATGCGCACGCGCGCGCCGTCGATGAGGAGTCGCTCGACGAGGTGGGAGCCGATGAACCCCGCGCCGCCCGTGACCAGAACCACGCCGCTCACGCCGCCGATTGTAGCGCGGCTGCCCGGTAGACCGCCGCCGTCTTCTCGACCATCGGCCCGAGCCCGAACTCCTTCCGCACGCGCGCGCGGCCGGCCTGCCCCATGCGCCGCCGGCGCTCTGGATCGTCCATCAGGCTCTCGATCGCCGCGGCGAGCGCTCCCCCGTCGTCAGGTGGGACGAGGAGCCCGGTCTCCTCGTGGCGGACGACGTCGCGGTGGCCCGGGACGTCGGTCGCGACGACGGCGAGGCCCGCGCCCATCGCCTCGAGCAGCGCGAACGGCAGCCCTTCCTTGGCCGACGCCGCGACGTAGAGGTCGATCGCCGGGTAGACGCGGGCCGAATCGTCGAGCCAGCCCGCGAAGATCACCCGGTCGTTCAGGCGCGCCGCGGCCACGAGGCGCCGGAGCCGGTCGCCCTCGGGCCCACCGCCCACGAGGAGGAGCGATACGCACGGGCGCGTGAGCGCGCGGAGGGCGCCGACGAGCGTGTCCAGGCGCTTGACGGGATCGAACCGGGCGACCGAGCCCAGCACGAACGCGTCGCGCGTGAGCCCGAGGCGCTCGCGCGGGATCGGCGCGGTGGCGACGATTCGGTCCTGAGCGTCGAGGTCCACGCCATTGATCACCGTCACGCTCTGCCGTGGCGCGAAGAGCCGGAGCGCGAGCGCCTCGGCCTCCTGCGTGGCGGAGACGTTGATGATCGTGCGGGTCCAGCGGGAGAGCCGCCGCTCGAGGCCGAGGTAGGCCGTCCGGAGGCCCGGCGGGTAGCCCTCGTAGTGGAGGCCGTGGAACGTGTGGACCGCGGGGACGCCCGTCCAGCGCGCGGCGAGCCGCCCGTAGAGCCCCGCGCCCTTGCCGTGGGTGTGGATCACCTCGATCCCGAGCCGGCGCACGAGCCGCAGCGTCGCCCAGAGCGCGCGCGGGTCGATCCGGTTCGCCCCGACTGGGGCGACCGTGAGCCCGAGGTCGTGGAAACGCTCGACGAAGGCGCCGTCGCGCGGGCCCGCGACGGACACCTCGAACTCGTCCCGCGGCAGGTGGCGCGCGAGGTCGTAGACCTGCCGCGGCCCGCCCCCGAGCGCGGTCGTGGTGAGAAGCTCGAGGACGCGGATCACGCGCGCGTCCGGGACACCGTGGCGGCGCCCATGCCCTGACCGGGCTGCCGGTACTCCTCGCGCGGTGGCGCGAAGATGTCGAGGACGACACAGCGCGTATCGAGCGTGCGGCCGCCGTGGGGCACGTTCGGCGGCGTCTGCCAGAAGTCACCCGCCCTGACGTGGTGCTCGACGCCGTCCTGGACGCGGATCCACTCGCCCTCGAGGCAGACGCCCCACTGCTCGTTGGGGTGCGCGTGCACGGGCGAGCTCGAGTGCGACTCGAGGGTCACGACCGACAGCATCGCGTTGACGCCGGGAAAGACCCGCGCGGTGACGCCGGGGGCCAGCTGCCGGACGATGCCGCCCTCGCGCAGGTTGTGGAAGCAGGACGCGTCGCTCATCCTCGACTCCTTTCGCCGCCATTTACAGCCGCGGGCCGAGCCTTTATATTAACCCGCGCGGCGAGGGGGGCTCTGGGCGGTTCCTCGTCGCGCTGTCGTCCCACGAGACGAGCTCGCTCCCGCTCGACGAGCGATGAAAGCGGGCGCGGCGGGATGGAACCGCGGTAAGATGCCCGGGCGCTGATTCAGCCGAGGAGAACGCCGATGCCGTCTGCCGCATTCGTCGCCGGGGACTTCAGGGTGTTCGACGTGAAGGGCTTCAAGCCGCGCATGAGCGAGATCCGGGGCCGCGTGCGCCCGAAGCTCGAGGCGCTCGGCCACAGCCTGGCGCCCGCCGTCAGCCGCTCGATCGGCGCCGCGGTGTTCACGCACGTCGCCAAGCATGCCCGGCGCACCGTGAACCCGCCCGACGACACGTGGGTCGCGTTCGGCCCCGACGCCCGCGGCTACAAGAAGCACTGCCACTTCAAGGTCGCCGTCTCCCGGCGCTACGTGCGCTTCCTCTTCGAGCTCGGCCCGGAGCACGCCGACAAGCGACGCTGGAGCGCCGCCTGGAACAGGAACGCGCCGAAGCTCGCGCCCGTGCTGCGCCGGGTGAAGAACCTCGCGTGGTTCAAGAACGAGCACGACGAGGAGCCCGCGGCGCCGCTCGCCGACCTCACGCCGGACGCGCTCGGCGAGCTGGGCGACGAGCTCACGCGGACGCGCGACGGCCAGCTCGTCATCGGACGGGCCGTTCCCGCGGACGAGGCCGCGCGCTGGAGCGACGCGCAGTACCGCGCCGCCGCGCTCGAGACCTTCCGCGCCCTCGCCCCGCTCTACCGGCTTCGCTGAAGTGCGAGCCGAGGGGCGGGCCTCGCCACGAGGCGAGCGGTGAGATGGTTCGAATGAAGTGCGAGCCGAGAGGCGGGCCTTGCCACGAGGCGAGCGGTGCAATGGTTCGAGAGTGACGGAGGCGCGCGGCGTCATCTTCGACATGGACGGCGTGCTGATCGACTCGGGAGCTCACCACCGCGCGGCGTGGCGCGCGCTCCTCGAGGAGCTCGGCGTCGCCCCCGCGCAGCCCGAGCACTGGCGCCTCACGATCGGACGCCCCAGCGACGATGCGGTGCCGCTCCTCCTCGGCCGCGAAGTGGCGTGGCCGGAGGCCAGGCGTCTCGCGGACAGGAAGCGCAACCACTATCTGCGACTCTCGCGCCAGGGGCTGCCCGCCGTCCGCGGCGTCGCGACCTTCATCGAGGAGCTCGAGGCGCGTGAGATCCCGCGGGCCGTCGCGACCTCCGCCTCGCGCTTCGACGTGGACCGGCTGCTCGGCCGCCTCGGGCTCCGCGAGCGGTTCGACGTGGTCGTCGCCGCCGAGGACGTGAGGCTCGGCAAGCCTGACCCCGAGGCCTACGTGCGCGCCGCCGAGGGCATCGCAGTGCCGCCGGCCGAGTGCCTCGTGTTCGAGGACTCGGTCGTCGGCGTCCAGGCGGCGCGGAGCGCCGGGATGCGCGTCATCGGCGTAGCCACCGCCCACACCGAGGAGGAGCTGTGCGCCGCGGGCGCCGCGCGCGTCATCGACGACTTCGAGGGACTGACATGGCCGGTGTGAGCGCGCCCGAGTTCTGGACCGACCTCTACGCGCGGGGCGGCGACGGGTGGGAGCTGCGCCAGCCGGCCCCGCCGCTCGTCGAGTTCATCGAGCCGACGCCGCCGCCACCCGGACGCGTCGCCGTCCCCGGCTGCGGCCGGGGCCATGACGTGCGCTACCTCTGCCGGCGCGGCTACGACGCAGTCGGCTTCGACTTCTCCCCGACGGCGGTCTCCGAGGCGCGCGCGCTGGCGCGGGCCGACGGGAGCCGGGCCGAGTTCGTCCAGCGCGACATCTTCACGCTCGGCCGCGACTACGCCAACGCCTTCGACGGGATCTGGGAGTACACGTGCTTCTGCGCGATCGACCCGGCGCGTCGCGCCGAATACGTGCGGACGATGGCCGCGATCCTCAAGTCGGGCGGGTGGCTCCTCGCGTGCTTCTTTCCGCTGCGGCGCCGCGCCGCGGGCCCGCCGTTCCCGGTGGCCCAGTCCGAGGCGCGGCGGCGGTTCCTGCCCGCCGGCTTCCGCGTCGAGCGCGCATACGCGCCGCGCTCGGTGCGCCCCCGGCAAGGCCAGGAATGGATGGTCCTGCTCCGGAAGACATGCTAAGGTT
>JBGPIS010000182.1:0-5702 GCA_041484965.1 Methylomirabilia bacterium | reverse complement strand
TGGCCGACGCCCCCTGCGCGGCCGGCTGCCCCGCATGGTACCGCCCCATGAACGCGCAGAGGCCCGCCAGCAGGACGTAGCCGAGCGCCACCTCCCAGGACTGCGCGAAGCCCAGTTTTTCGCCGTGGATGACGCCGAAGAAGGCCAGCGCGGCCGCGCCCAGCGAATAGATCGTCGCCCACTTGAAGCTCCGGTTGATGATGAACGCGGCGACGGCCCCGAGCATCATGCCGGCGAGCACCGCGCCGCCGCCCAGGAGCTGCATGCCGCGGTAGATGATGCCCACCCCCGCGAGCTTGGCCAGCCCGACCTGCTCGGCCGACGTTCCGACGGCGCGGAGCGTGTTGTCCACCAAGCCCAGGCCCCAGACGGCGAGGCTCGGGATGATGGCCAGCACCACCGCCGGCGCGTGCTCGGGCGGGGACTCGCGGAAGGCCTGCGCGGTGATCACGACGCCGATGTAGACGAGGATCGGCAGGATGGCCACGAGCGGGATCACGGCCAGCAGCAGCGCCGCGAGGCCGAGGAAGCAGATGAGGCTGATGCAGATGCCGGTCGCGAGCGAGTAGCCGCCGCGGCCGCCGATGCTCTTCCAGCCCGGGTGGCCGATGTAGACCGCGGGCGGGAACGGGCTGCCGAGCGTGGCGCCCACCACGGCGCCGATCCCGTCGGCCAGCAGCACGTTGCGCAGATTGTAGTTGTCTCCGGCGGCCGAGGCGCTCTCGACGTTGTTCATGCCCTCGGTGAAGTTGTAGATGCCGAGCGGGATCGCCGTGATCAGGAGCGGCAGGACGTCGGCGAAGCCGACGAAGGCGTCGCCCGTGGGGAACGGCAGGTGCAGGCCGAAGCGGGCGAAGGCCCGGCCCACGGCCGTCGGCTGCATGTACCCGCTCCAGCCGAGCAGCGCGGTGACCCACGCGAGGGCCGTGCCGATGACCACCGCCGCCAGCCCCCCGGGCACGCCCCAAGGCAGCCGCACCCGCGCCATCCAGCTGATCATGACGATGCCGAGCGAGATGAAGGCGATCCAGGGCAGCTCCCAGCTCTGGAAGGCCGGGCGCATGGAGATGAACGCCAGCGCCGTGCCGGCGAGCGAGCCCAGCATGGCCGCCCGCGGCGTGTACTTGCGGATGGTCGGGCCGACGAAGGCGCCGATCAGGACGATGATGCCGATGACGAAGGCCCAGGTGAGCCCGGCCCGCCACGCCTTGATCGGATCGCCTGTCGCGATGAGCGTCGGGAGCATCACGACAAAGACGCAGATGAAGAACTGGGGGACGCTCGGGCCGTAGGGCAGCGCGGCCACGTCGTCGCGGCGTTCGCGCTTGGCCAGCCGGTACGCCAGGTAGGCGTAGTAGATGTTGCCGATCGGCAGCGCGATCCCCAGCGCCGGCAGGATGCGGCCGAACACGATGTCGGCGGGGATCTTGACCACGTTGAGCGCGAGCCCCGTGAGCACGATGACGTTCAGCACGACGTTGGTGAAGAACCCGAAGAACGCGTTCCAGTCGCCCGGCACCCACAGCCGGACCCGATACTCGCCTGTCGATCCCGTCTCCACCGTGTTCCCCCTTGTCTCTTGAATGACCCGCGGGTGTGTCGCGCCGCGCTCAGTCCGCGACGATGTGCGTGCCGGTCCGGCCGGCGATGGCCTCCTCCAGATGCGCCGGCGAGGTGATGATGGCGCGCTTGCCGCCCCGCTCGATGAACTCGATGGCCGCGCGCACCTTCGGGCCCATGCTGCCTGGGGGAAACTCGCCCGCGTCCAGATAGCGGCGCGCCTCCGACAGCGTCACCCGGTCGAGCGCGCGCTGTCCGGGCTTCTTGTACTGGACCGCCACCTTCTCGACGCCGGTGGAGACCACGAACACGGGCGCGCCCAGATTGGCCGCGAGGAGCCCCGACGCGAAGTCCTTGTCCACCACGGCCTCGACGCCGCGGTAGACGCCCGGCTCGGCCTCGACCACCGGAATGCCCCCGCCGCCGCACGCGATGACGACGAAGCCGGCCTCCACGAGGGTTCGGATCGCCGCCGCCTCGACGATGCGAACCGGGCGCGGCGAGGGGACGAGGCGGCGGAAGCCGCGCCCGGCGTCCTCGATCATCACCCAGCCATCGCGCTGCTTTCGCTCGGCCTCGCCCTCGGAGTAGCCGCTGCCGATGGGCTTGCTCGGGTGCTGGAACGCGCGGTCCTTGGGGTCCACGACCGTCTGGGTGAGCACGCAGACCACGCGGTCGGCCAGCCCGCGCCGCCCGAGCTCGCTCACGAGCGAGTTGCCGATGATGTAGCCGATGCCGCCCTCCGAGTCGGCGACGCACATGTCGAGCGAGAGCCGGGGCGTGAACTCCGCGTCGGTGACCATCTCGGAGCGGCGGAGGATGAAGCCGACCTGGGGCCCGTTGCCGTGGGTGAGGACGACCCGCCAGCCGTCGGCGACGAGCGCGCCGACGTGTTTGGCCGTCGCGCGGGCGTTCTCGAACTGCTCGGGGATCGTCCCCTTCTGGCCGTCGAGGATCAGCGCGTTGCCCCCGACGGCGATGACGGCCGTGCGCTCGTCGAGGGCCGTCATCCCCGACCGAGTCGCCGGCCCAGCTCGCGAAGCGCGCCCTCGAAGCAGCCGAGGGGCGCGCGCGCGATGCCGGCGCCGATCTGGCCGACGCCCGCCTCGCGATGGGCGATGCCCGTGTTGATCACCGGCGCGACGCCGCTCTCGACGACCCGCCGCGCGTCGATCCCGGTCGGCGTGCCGGCGAAGCCCAGCGCGGGGATGCCGTAGTCGGCGTTTCGGGTGAGCGTGATCCCGGCCATCTGCCGCGTGTAGCCGAGCGCGTCGTCCGGCGTGCCGCCGACGAAGCGAACGATCGCGGGCGCGGCGGCCATGGCGAAGCCCCCGATACCCATGGTCTCGGTGATCGCGCTGTCGCCGAGGTCCGGGTTGGCGTCGGCGGGCCCGTAGCCCGGGAAGTAGAGCCCCTCGGGCACGCGCGCGGGCGCGGTGAACCACCGATCGCCGGTGCCGCTCATCCGGATGCCGACCTCGACGCCGTTGCGCGCCATCGCGGTGACGACCGTCGAGTCGGCGACGCCGTGGGCCGCGTCGAGCGAGGCCTTGCACGCCGCCATCGAGAGGTTGAGGTAGAAGTGGTTGTTGCCCTCGAGGAACTCCAGGACCTTGGCCGCCACCTCGGACGTGGCGGTGCGCACCAGCGCGGGAGCGAGCATGCGCGCGAAGAGCGACGTGGACGCGACGTTGCGGTTGTGGCACTCGTCGCCCATCTGGAGGGCCTGGGCGGTGATGTTCTTGAGATCCACCGGGCCGCGCGCCCGGAGCGCCTGCGCGAGCGCCGGGGCGAGCGTCTCCGCCATCCAGCGCAGGCGGTCCAGCACCTCCTGGCTGTAGGCGCCGAAGCGCAGGACCTTCCCCAGGCCCTCGTTGAGCGTCGCGAACGCCCGGTTGCCGCCGCCGGCGTTCTCGACGATGACGACGGGCATCGAGGGCGAGAGGATGCCGGCCATCGGCCCGACCGCGCCGAAGTGGTGGCACGGCGCGAACGTGATCTTGCCGCGCTCGGCGAGCCGGGTTGCCGCCTCGGGGGTGTCCGCCCAGCCCTCGTAGAGCGTCGCGCCGACGATCGCGCCACGCACCGGCCCGCACATTCGCGCCCAGTCGATCGGCGGGCCGGCGTGCAAGATAGTCCGCGGCCCGAGCCCCGGGAGAGTGTCGGCCGCCCGCCCGATGCCCACGAGCGTCGGCCGGGCGGCCAGCAGGCGCTCGATGACCCTCGCGTTGGCCTTGGCGACCCGGGCGCCGATCGCGTCGTCCGGATCGTCCTCGAGCCGCGCCAGCAGCAGGCCGAGCTCGCGGTCGCCGCCGGCTGGCGGCCGCCAGTCGAGCTGGACGACGGTCGCCCCGTGGGCGCGCGGGGAAATGGCAAACTCGGCGACACCGACGTTCAGCGCGCTGATGCTCTCGGCGAGCAATCCTCGTGGCATGGTCAGGTCCTCTTGCCCCGGCCCCGGACGCGGCCGGCGATCTGCGCCGCGAGGCGGGCCGCCTGGGCGTTGCTCGGCGCCAAGATCACCCCGGCCGCCGCGAGCGTCTTCTCCTGGCGCGACAGATCCTGGGGGTCGTCCTGCGTCCCGCACACCGAGGCCACGAGTGCGAGTCCGCGCTTCGCCTTGGCCGCCACCTTGAGGGCCTGCGCGAGCGCCGGGACGAGCGCGCCCGCGGGGTCGGGGTGGGCTCCATAACCCAGGACGACATCCAGGAGGATCACGGCCGTCGTCGGGTCTTCCGCCGCGGCGACGATGCGCTCGTTCCGCAGCCGGAAGTCGATCATCGGGTGCGGCCGCCCCACCGTGAACTCGTCGGCGCCGAGGTCGATCGTGGTGTGGCCGGCTCCGCCCGCCGCGCCGGGGCTGGCCAGGATGAGCGCCGCTTCCTGACACAGGGTGCCGCCGCTGTAGAGGCCGCGCACGTATCGCTGCCCCGGCGCGAGCCGCCGCGCCTTGGCGCGAGCGGCCGTCGCCAGCCGCGTGTCCACGCCGGGAGTCGTTGCGCTCTTGGCTGTCTTGTTCCGCGCCAGCGCGACCGCCAGGCGCGCCGCGTCCTCGAGCGTGGCCGCGGGCGTCGCGCCGAGCTCGCGGACCCTCGCCGGGTCCCCGCCGAGGAAGTTCACGACCACGGGCTTGCGGCTCTTTTGCGCGACCTCCAGCACATGGCGGGCGACCTTGGCCGCGGGCGGCTTGGAGACGAGCCCGATGACCGTGGTGGCCGGATCGGCGGCCAGACGCTCGATGCCGGCGATCATCATCGGCCCGCCGACGCGCTCGTCGAGGTCGTGCCCGCCGACGCCGATCACCTGCGACACGCCCTCGCCGAGCCGGTCGATCAGGCAGCTCACCTGCTGGAGGCCGGTGCCCGACGCCCCGACGAGGCCGATACGCCCGCGCCGCACGGCGTTCGCGAAGCCGAGCGGCACGCCGTCGAGAATCGCGGTGCCGCAGTCGGGGCCCATCACCAGGAGCCCTTTCTTCTGGGCCAGCCGCTTGAGCTCGATCTCGTCGACGATCGGGACGTTGTCGCTGAACAGGAAGACGTGCAGCCCGCGCTTGAGCGCCTTGAGCGCCTCGGCCGTCGCGTAGGGTCCGGGGGTCGAGATGATGGCGAGGTTGGCCGTCGGCAGCTCGGCCAGCGCCGCCGCGATGGTTCGCGGCGCCGGCCGCTCGCCGGCGGCCGACGGCGCGGCCGCTTGCGTCACGAGCAGCCGCGCGGCCTGAGCGAGCGCCGCCTCGGCGGCCTGCTTGTCCTTGGCGGCGACGGCGACGACCAGATCGTTCGGACCCGCGGCGGCGGCCTCGCCCTCGAGTAGCCCCGCGCCGGCGAGGAGCTCCCGGTTGGCCGGCGTCGCCATGAGCAGCGCGGCGCGCACGACCCCCGGGAGCTGCTCGACCTCGGCGGCCACGCGCATCAACTCGACCGAATCGCGGTACGTGTCACGGCGGACCAGGCAACGGGTGGTGGTGGTCATGGCGAGCCCTCCGCGCTGAAGGCGAGATACTAGCCTGGATTATTCATGAGCGCACAGTCTCCGTGGCTCGGACGGCCGGACATGGACCGTAGACGCGCGTTGCGAGGTGATCGAGAGGTTTCGCCGCCTCGAGTCGCACGCCGCCGAGCGCATGGGTCGTGTGCGGTCGT
>JBGPIS010000181.1:0-5715 GCA_041484965.1 Methylomirabilia bacterium | reverse complement strand
GTCGCCGCGGGGTCGTGATTGACGAGCAGCACCTTCAGCTCGCCGCGGTAGCCGGCGTCGATCAGGCCGGGCGTGTTCACGATGGACACGCCGTGCGTCAAGGCGAGCCCCGAGCGAGGCACGACGAAGCCGGCGCAGCCGGGCGGGAGCGCGAGCGCGACGCCGGTCGAGACGAGCGCGCGCCCGCCGGGGGCGAGCGTCACGTCGTGCGCGGCGTGGAGGTCGAGGCCCGCGTCGCCGGCGCGCGCGTAGACGGGGAGCGGCACCCCCGCATCGAGCCGCTTCACGAGCACGCGGACCGGTTCACGAGCCAACGCGCCTGAGCATCGGACCGGAGCGGCCCCGCGTCAAGCGGTAAGATGGCGGGCGTGAGCGATTCCCGCGGCGCCCTCGACGGCGTCACCGTCCTCGACCTCGCGACCTTCCTCGCCGCGCCGCTCTGCGCGACGCTCCTCGGCGAGTTCGGGGCCGACGTCATCAAGGTGGAGCAGCCGGGCGTCGGCGACGACCTCCGGCGCCTCGGCCGGGTCGCGGCGACCGGCACCTCCTACTGGTGGCTCGTCGAGGCGCGCAACAAGAAGTCGATCACGTGCAACCTGCGCGACCCCGAAGGCCAGGCGCTGATCAAGCGCCTGGCCGCGGGCGCCGCCGTGGTCACGGAAAACTTCAGGCCGGGGACGCTCGAGCGGTGGAACCTCGGCTGGGCCGACCTCTCGGCCGTGCGACCCGCGCTCGTCATGGTGCGCATCTCGGCGTTCGGCCAGACGGGGCCGTGGCGCCACCGGCCGGGGTTCGGGCGGATCGCGGCCGCGGTCGGCGGCCTCGCGTACGTGTCCGGCTATCCCGACCGGCCGCCGGTGTCGCCCGGCACCCCGACCGTGCCCGACTACCTCGCCGGCGTGTTCGGCGCCGTCGGCGCGCTCGTGGCCCTGCGCCACGCCGAGCGGACGGGCGAGGGGCAGGTGGTCGACCTCGGGCTCTACGAGCCCGTGCTGCGTGTCCTCGACGACGCGATCGCGGTCTTCGGCGCGACGGGCCAGGTGCGGGAGCGGGTCGGGTCGGGGACCGAGAGCGCGGTGCCGCACGACCACTACCGGAGCCGCGACGGGCGGTGGCTCGCGATCGCGTGCACGAACGACCGGATGTTCGGGCGGCTCGCGCAGGCCCTCGGCCGGCCCGAGCTCGCCCGCGACCCGCGCATGGCCACCACGCGCGCGCGGCTCGACCACCGCGAGCTCGTCGACGGGCTCGTCGCCGCGTGGGTCGCCGAGCGCGACGCGCCGGCGGCGCTCGCGGCGCTCGAGGGCGCGGAGGTGCCCGCGTCGCTCGTCGCCAGCGTGCGCGACCTCTTCGACGACCCCCAGGTGCGCGCGCGCGAGGACATCCTCTCGCTGCCGGTGCCGGGGCTCGGCACGCTTCGCATGCCCGCCGTGATCCCGCGACTCACGGGCACGCCGGGCCGCGTCGCGCACGCGGGCGCCGCGGAGCCCGGCGAGCACAACGAGGAGATCTACGGGGCACGGCTCGGGCTGTCGCGGGCGGAGCTCGAACGCCTCCGCGCGCGCGGCGTTATCTGACGATCCCGGCCTGGGCTCGCTCCTGGTCGGTGGCGACGACGAGGTTGGAGAGGCGCTTGAGGACCTCGGCGGTCAGCTGGGGCCGGTTCCGGATGAGCCACTCGAGCCGCTCGTCCTTGATGATGAGCAGCTCGGTGTCGCTCGTCGCGACGGCGCTCGCCGAGCGTGGCCCCTTGCGGAAGAGGCCGATCTCGCCGAAGAGCTCGCCCTCACCGTATCGGGTCAGGATCTTCTCGACCCCGTCGAAGCTCCGCCGGATGTCGACCGCGCCCGCGTGGATCACGTACGCCTCGCCACGCGGGTCGGCACCCTCCTTGAAGATGACCTCGCTCGGCTTGAACTTCCGTCGCTCGATGTCGCCGAGCGAGAGGTTCTTGTAGATCTCGAGGCCGATCGAGGGCAGCGAGGACTTCGCCTCCACGGGCAGGCGCGCGTTCGTCCAGCCGCCGAGGCCGCCCTTGAGGATCCGGACGTTCTTCCAGCCGCGCTGCCGGAGCGCCTGCGAGGCGCGCGCGCTCGTCGCCTCCTCGGGGCTCGTGCAGTAGGCGACGATCATCTGCTCGAGCTCGATGTTGACGGTGCCCACGGCGGCCTCTTCGGGCGCGAGGCGCATAGAGCCGGGGAGCTTCAGCGGGCTCGTCTCGTAGTCGGTCTTGCTCCGCACGTCGAGCAGCACGGGGTCGAGCCCGCGCTCGATGAAGTTGATCACCTGCGTCGGCTCGACGCGGAAGCGGTTCTTCCACCAGCGCTTGCCCCACATCCCGCCGTAGGTACCGAGCGAGAGGAGCGTCACGCCGACCGTCGCCCACGCCCACGCGAACGGCCGCGGTGGCGGGTTCTTCACCTTGTCCTCGGCGTCGGCGAGGAGGCGCTTGACGTCGGCGAGCCCGGGCAGGAGCTTGTCTGCCTCGCCGATCTTCGCCACCGCGGCGGAATAGCGGCCGGCGAGGAGCGCCTCGATCCCCGCCGCCCACACCGCGTTGAACTCGCTCTCCCCCGGCTTCGTGACCTCGGTTCCCGCCAGGAACTGCGCTACGTCCTTCACGGGGATCAGGAAGTTGAAGCCCTGGACCTCGCTGCCCGACGACGAGAGTGTGATGAACGTCATCACGCCGACGAGCAGGGCGTCGTCGCCGACGGTGGGACCGCCGCTGTTGCCGGGGGCCGCGGGCGCGTCGCTCTGGATCAACCTCTGGCCGAGCTGGTCCTGCTTGAAGCCCGACACGGCGCCGTTGGTGACCGAGGCCTCGAGCGCCGCGCTCCGGTTCAGGAGCTCGTGCGCCAGGACGACGCCCGGGAAGCCGAGGATGTGAACCGGGTCGCCGATCTGGCTGTCGCGCTTCGAGAGGCCGATGGCCGGATAGACCCCGTCCTTCACGCGGAGGAGCGCAAGGTCGCGCCCGGAGTCGTGGAGCGGCCGATTGGCGTTGTCGACGTACAGCGGCGCGCTGAACTTCTTGAGCTCGGCGGCGAGCTTGGTGCCGTTCGAAAGCCCCACCGTGATCTTCGGGAACGGCGTGACCTTGGCGCTCGCGAGGGCCAGGTCCAACGCCTGCCGGCGGATCTGCTCCTCGACGTCGGGCCGCTGGCCGTGCATCAAGCCCTGGGCGCGGAGCGCGGGCTCCACGCACGCCTGCTCGATCGCCTTCTTCTTCAGCTCGTGCGTCACCCACGGCGGCAGGCGGTGCGCCGGGTCCACGACGTGGGCGTTGGTGACGAGGTAGCCGCGCCCGTCCACGAACCAGCCCGTGCCGGTCTCGATGAACGGCGCCGGGCTCACGGTCACGAGCCCGCGGCCGCAGTTCATCGTGACGTCCGCCCGCACCTCGGCGGTGACGAGCGCCACGGCAGGCTTGGCGCGGAGGATGGCTTCCTGGACCGAGAACGCGGAGGCCTGCCGAGGTCCGGCGAGCAACGCGCTCGCCAGCACGAGCCCGACGAACAAGGCCCTCATCGCCCTGCAACGTACCACGGAGCGCAAGGCGGGTACAATGGCGACCCATGGCCGGGCCGCCGTACGCGCTCTCGCTGTCCGAGGACACGGTGGGCGCGGGCCGCCGCTACCCGCTTCCCGCGACGAACCGCGTGCTCTACGTGCGGGCGGGCGCCGCGACGGTCGCGAGCGCCGCCCGCGCCGCGCGCGTCGCGGCGGACGCGGCGTGGCACGGGCGCGGCGCGTGCGAGGTCACGGCGGGCGCCGCCGGGGCCACTGTGCTGCGCTGGAAGCTCCGCGACGGCGGCACGGCTCCGCCGGCCGCCGCGGCGGCCGGCGTGACGACCCGCGTGCTGCTCGAGCACGCGATCGACCTCGACCCGCGGGCCCTCTACCTGATGCGCTGCGACCGCGTGGACTTCGCGCCCGGGGGCGTCGCTCTCCCGCACCGGCACCGGGGCGGCGGAATCCGCTGCCTCGTCACCGGGGCGCTGGACGTCACCGTGGGCGAGGCGCCGTCGCGGGCGATGCGCCCGGGAAGCGCGTGGTTCGAGAGCGGGCGCGAGCCCGTGCTCGCGGCGTCGTCCGCGGAGGCGCCGACGAGCTTCATCCGCGTGGCCGTCCTGCCGCGCGAGATCCGCGGCCACACGTCGATCGTGTACGTGGACCCGACGGCCGCCGAGCGCGGCCGGCCGCGCAAGTACACGGTCTACGTCGACGAGCCGATCGAGATCGCATGAAGGACGAACGCGGCCTCAGGGCCATTCCACGAAGCATCTGGGCGCTCGGCCTCGTCAGCATGTTCATGGACACTTCATCGGAGATGATCCACGGCCTGCTGCCGGTGTTCCTCGTGTCGGTGCTCGGGGCGCGCACCATCACGGTGGGCCTCATCGAGGGGATCGCCGAGGCGACGGCGTCGATCACCAAGGTGTTCTCCGGCACGCTCAGCGACTATCTCGGCAAGCGCAAGCTCCTGGCCTCCCTCGGCTACGGCCTCGCGGCGGTCACGAAGCCGATGTTCCCGCTGGCGCCGTCCGTCAGCTGGGTCGTCGCGGCCCGGTTCGTGGACCGGATCGGGAAGGGCATCCGGGGCGCGCCGCGTGACGCGCTCGTCGGCGATCTCGCACCGCCGCACCTGCGGGGCGCCTGCTACGGTCTCCGCCAGTCGCTCGACACGGTCGGCGCATTCGCCGGGCCGCTCCTGGCCACCGCGCTGATGGTGCTCACGCTGAACGACTTCCGCCTGGTGTTTTGGATCGCCGTGGTGCCCGCGTTCCTCTCGCTCGCGGTGATGATCTTCGGCGTGACGGAGCCCGAAGCGCGCCAGCAGCCCGGCGCCGCCCGATCGCCGATCCGAGCCGTCGACTTCCGTCGGCTCGGAGCCGCGTACTGGTGGCTCGTGCTGATCGCCGCCGCGCTCACGCTCGCGCGCTTCAGCGAGGCGTTCCTGGTGCTGCGCGCCCGGAGCCTCGGGCTGCCGATCGCCCTCGCGCCCCTCGTGCTGGTCGTGATGAACATCGTGTACGCCGTGTCCGCCTACCCGGCGGGCCGGCTCTCGGACAGAGTCGATCGACGGCTCGTGCTGGTGGCCGGCGTCATGGCCCTGATGGGCGCCGACCTGGCGCTGGCCCTGGCCGACGGCGTGGGGCTCGTCATGGCGGGCGTCGCGCTGTGGGGTCTGCACATGGGCCTCACGCAGGGCCTCTTCGCCGCTCTGGTGGCGGACACCACGCCTTCCCAGATCCGGGGCTCGGCCTTCGGCGTCTTCAATCTCGTGAGCGGCGGCGCGATGCTGGTCGCGAGCGTTCTCGCTGGGTGGCTCTGGGACCGCTACGGGGCGCCGGCGACGTTCTACGCGGGGGCCGGCTTCACCGCGTTGGCGCTCTTCGGCTTCTCGAAAACTTTGACCGGCCGCACCCGAGGAGCATAATCGAGGGGAGACGACGAAGGGCGATGGGGTTCGCCCGGAACCGCCTCGAAGGCTCGCGAGGCTGATGACCCCTACCGGTGTTAGCGCCGGTAGGGGTTTTTTTATGGGCGAGGAGGGGGGCGAATGGACAATCTCCTGATCGCGGTGATCGCGGGCGTGCTCGTCCTCATCGCGAGCATGGCGTCCGTCGAGCTCGGCGTCTCGGTGGCGCTGATCGAGATCAGCTTCGGCGTCGTCGCCGGCAACTTCCTCGGCCTCACGAGCCCGCCGTG
>JBGPIS010000180.1:0-5755 GCA_041484965.1 Methylomirabilia bacterium | reverse complement strand
GGCAGCTCGGACGGTGGGCCACGGTGCGCGAGATCAAGCAGCGCGAGGGACTCGGGGCGGCCCTCCGCGCGCTCCTCTGGGTGCTGCCCAACTCGATCTTCGAGGCGGTACGGATGCCCATCGGCCCGCACTACTGGGACGAGGAGGCGTTCTCGACGCACCTCCGGCAGGCCGGGTTCACCGTTCTCGAGATGCGCAGGACATTCCTCAACGGCACGAGCCTCCTGGTCTGGGCGAGGAAGAACGCCGAGGCGTAGATGAGCCCGAAGGAGACCGTGCGTCGCGCAGGGATGACCGGCGCGGAGCCCACACCCCTCGCCGCCGGCGAGCACCGGCGGGCGGTGGACCACCGGGGCATCGTCTCGCGCGGCACGCGGGTCTACCTACGCACCCTCACGCCCGAGGATCTCGAGTACCTGTCGGAGTGGGCCGAAGACCCGTTCACCGAGCGGATGGTCGGGAGCGAGTTCCTCAACGCCTACAAGCACGTCTACGATAAGGACCCCGCGTTCTACGAGGCGGTCTTGACCGATCCGACCCAGGTCGTCGTGGTGATCGAGGCCAACCGGGGATGGACGAAACCCGTCGGCCTGGCGCGCCTCTTCAACATCCACCTCCTGGAGGGGTACGGCTTCTTCGAAGTGATGTTGACCGACCAGAAGGCCATCCGGCGCGGATTTGGCGTGGAGGCGGGCAAGCTCATCTCGTACTATGGAGTGGACGTGCTTGGGCTCCGGCGGATCGAGGCCAAGGTGTACGAATACAACCGCTTGAGCGCAAACTCGTTGCGCCGTAACGGATTCCAGCAAGAGGGTGTCCTCCGAAAGGCCGGTTACCAGGACGGCCTGTACTGGGACGTCCTCGTGTTCGGTATCCTGAAGGACGAGATCGACGAGGAGCGCAAGAAGGACAAACCCTACCTCCCCCTCACCGAGTCCGAGTGGAGCGCGCTTGACGCTCCATAATCTCCTCCCGCTCATCGCGCTGCTCCTGAACGTCCTGCTTGCCGGGATTACGCTCGTGCGCAACCCTGGGAGCCGGCTGAACAGGCTGTTCGCGTATTTCGTCTGCAGCATGGCCGTCTGGAACTTCGGCGTGTTCATGCTGCGGCGGTCGCGGGACGAGGCCACCGCGACGTTCTGGGAGATCATCATCCACGCGGGTGTCGTCGTGCTCCCGGCCATCTACTACCACTTCGTCCTCATCTTCCTGGAGAGCACGACGCAGCACCGGCCGTCGCTGGTCGCCGTCTACCTGCTGGCGATCTTCTTCAGCGTCGTCAACCTGAGCGGCTCGCCGCTCTTCATGGCGGGCGTGAAGTGGACGTACTGGGGCTGGGCGCCCGCGACGGGGCCGCTCTACACGCCGTTCTTCCTCTACTTCAACTTCTTCCTGATCTACGGCCTCTCGCATCTCGTCAAGACGTACAAGGACGTCGACTCGAGCTTCCGCCAGAACCGCGCCACGCTGATCCTGCTGGGCACCCTCGTGAGCCTCGTGGGCGGCTTCATCGACTTCGCCCGCTTCATCCTGGCCCGGGTCGTGCCGGCCGCCGACCTCGTGTACCCGATGGGCATTCCCGCGAACATGGTCTTCGCGCTCATGCTCGGGACGTCCATCGTTCGCTATCGCCTCTTCGACGTGAACGTGGCGGTAAAGAAGGGCGCGATCTACCTCGTGCTGTGGGGCGCGCTCACCTCCGTCCTCGT
Source organism: Methylomirabilia bacterium (assembly GCA_041484965.1). Classification (GTDB taxonomy): domain Bacteria; phylum Methylomirabilota; class Methylomirabilia; order Rokubacteriales; family CSP1-6; genus JBGPIS01. The sequence continues at coordinate 4,046 of JBGPIS010000180.1, read as the reverse complement.
GTTGGCCGAGCAGTACGCGGACTGGGAGCAGGTCAACCCGCTGTGGATCATCCTCCCGCTGGGCTTCATCATGACCCTGCTCGTGAGCCCGCTGGGCCAGCGCTTCGAGGAGTTCCTCGAGCGGCTCATGTTCAGCAAGCGCCGCGGCTGCTACGAGACGCTCCTCGACCTCAGCAAGCGCATGGGGACGATCCTCGACGTCGGCCGGTTGATGGAGACGCTCGTCCACGGCCTGGTCCGCGGCGTCCCGCTCACGCACTGCGCCCTGATGATCTACGACGCCTCGAAGAGCGCGTTCGTCCTCCATCGTGAGGAGAACAGCCTCGGCGAGGGGGCGGGCGTGAGCGCGATCCCGGTCGAGAGCCCGATCGTCCGGTGGCTCAACGAAACGGGCCGGCTGCTGGTCAAGGAGGAGGTCAAGCTCAACCCGGAGATCGCCGACTACTTCGAGACGGCGGAGGGCGAACTCGAGGAGATCCGGGCGGCCCTGATCGTGCCGCTCAAGATCGAGAACAAGCTGACCGGCATCCTGCTGGTCGGCGAGAAACTGTCCGGCGAGATCTTCGACGGGCAGGAGCTCGAAGTGCTCGCCCTGCTCGCAAACCAGGTGGCGATCTCGCTGGAGAACGCGCGCCTGTACGAGGAGCTCACGGGCTCCAACGCCCAGCTCATGCAGGCGAGCCGCCTCAAGTCCCAGTTCCTCGCGAGCATGTCGCACGAGCTGCGGACGCCGCTCAACTCGATCATCGGCTTTTCGAAGGTGCTGCTGAACCGCCTCGACGGGGAGCTGACCGAACGCCAAGAGGTCTACATCCGCTCCGTTCACAACAGCGGCACGCACCTCCTCCAGCTCATCAACGGCATTCTCGACTTCTCGCGTATCGAGGCGGGCAAGCTCGAGATGTTCTCTGAGGAGCTCGACCTCCACGAGCTGATCGACGAGTGCATCGAGTCGTCCATGCCGCTCGCGCGCGGCAAGCAGCTGAAGATCGAGAAGAGCGTGCCGCTCGAGCTGCCGCGGCTCACCGCCGACCGCACGAAGGTGAAGCAAATCCTGCTCAATCTTCTGTCCAACGCGATCAAATTCACGGCCCAGGGGCGCGTCCAGGTCGGCGTGGTCGCCGAGCCCGAGGCAGTGCGTATCAGCGTCGCCGACACGGGCATCGGCATCCGCCAGGAGGACCTGACGCGGCTGTTCGAGCCGTTCCAGCAGCTCGACAATCCCGTCGCGCGCGGCGCGGGCGGGACGGGGCTCGGGCTGGCGATCAGCAAGAAGTTCGTCGAGCTCCATGGCGGCCGCATCTGGGCGGAGAGCCGGGAGAACCGCGGATCCACGTTCCACTTCACGCTGCCTCTGAACCCGAACTGAGGGGACGGTCGAGAACATGGCGGCACGCGCGCTCGACAAGAAGCCGAAGATCCTCTACATCGAGGACAATCCCGAGAACCGGATGCTCGTCCGCGCGGTGCTCGAGGCCGCGGCGTACACCATTGTCGAGGCCGAGGATGGCCTGGCGGGTATCGAGGCCGCGATCCGCGAGGAGCCGGCGCTCATCCTGCTCGACATCAACCTGCCGGGCGTCGACGGCTACGAGATCGTCGCGATTCTCAAGTCGTTCCCCAATCTGGCGTCCACGCCGGTGATTGCCGTCACCGCGTACGCGATGCAGGGCGACCGGCAGCGGACGCTCGTGGCCGGCTGCGACGGCTACATCCAGAAGCCGATCAACGTCGACGCGTTTCCGCGGCAGGTGGCGGAGTTCCTCGGCGGCAAGCGCGAGAAGGTCGAGGGCCGCGAGGAAGGCGTCTACCTGCGCGAGCTCAACCAGCGGCTCGTGTACCGCCTCCTCAACCAGGTCGAGGAGCTCAAGCGGCTGAACCAACACTTCGTGCGCCGCGCGAGCCAGCTCGAAGATCTGCACCGCGCGGTGCAGGACATCACCTCGGAGCTTGGTGTGGCACCGATGCTCGAGCGCCTCCTGCGCGGGCTCGCGCACGCGATCGGCACGACGAGCCTCCACGTGGAGCTCACCGAGCCGCCGGCCGTGCAGGTGGTCGTGCGCGGGGAGGCCGCCGACCAGCCCCGCAGCGTGCTCACGGGCACCGGCGTCGAGCCGGCCGATGACTGGACGGAGGTCGAGTGGACGCTGCCGCTGACCGTGCGCGAGCGCCAGCTCGGCGTGATGGTGGCGCGCCAGATCCTGCCGCCCGGCGCCAAGGCCGACGAGGAACAGCTGCTCAAGATCGTCGCCGACCAGGTGGCGATCGCGGTCGAGAACGCGCGCCTCTACGAGGGCGTGGTGCGCCACGCGGCGGAGCAGGAGAGCCTCGTCGAGTCCGGGCGGCTGCTCACCGGGACGCTCCAGGTCTCCGAGGTGCTCCACCGGCTCAGCGAGCTCGTGCGGACGCGTCTCGGCGCCGACGTGGTCAGGATCCTCATCCGCGAGTCCGACGTCCCGGGGGAGTTCCGACTCCACGCCCAGGCCGGCTCGACGCGCGTCGCCAAGGAGGCCACCCGGTTCGCGGACGACGACGAGGGCTTGGTCGGCTGGATCATGAAGCACCGGGCGACGCTCGCGCTGACCGACGTGCTGACACGGCCCAAGGTGAAGGACGTGGACTGGATCAAGGGCGAGGGCTTCGTGTCCTTCCTCGGCATCCCCCTCTTCCTCGAGAACGAGTTGGTCGGCGTCCTCACGGTCTGGCACCGGGAAAGCCACACGTTCACCCCCGAGGAGCTGGCGCTCGGCGAGGCGCTCGCGACGTCGGCCACGGTGGCCATCCGGAACGCGCGCCTCTACGAGGAGACGCGGGAGCGGCTCCGGCACACCGAGACCCTCCTGGCGGTCAGCCAGGACGCGAGCTCGACGCTCGAGCTGACGGAGGTCCTGCGGCGGTGCACGCGGGCCATGGTGCTCGCGCTCGGGGCCGACACCGGCGGCGCCTGGCTCCAGAGCCCGGACCACACCCGCCTCCTGCCCATCGTCGGCTATCACGTCCCGAAGGAGGCCTTCGAGACGTTCGCGAAGGCCGAGCTGGCGCTGAGCGATCCGCGCGTGCTCGAATGGCGCCAGCTCCAGGGCCCGCTCTACGCGACTGACAGCCAGCACGATGCCCGGCTGGACCATCCGCTCGCGCGCGTTCTCCGGCACAAGTCACTCCTCATCCAGCCGATGCGCTGGAAGGGGGAGGGTATCGGCGGCTTCGCGGTGGTGTGGCTCAAGGACCAGCACCACTTCACGCCCGACGAGCTGCGGCTCGCCGAGGGCATCGCGCTCCAGGCGTCGGTCGCGAGCGAGAACTCACGCCTCTACGCGGGGCTCAAGCATCAGATGGCCGAGCTCAAGCGCACCCAGGCCCAGCTGATCCAATCGACCAAGCTGGCCGCGATCGGCGAGCTGGCGGCCAACATCGCCCACGAGATCAACAACCCGTTGACGAGCGTCCTCGGCTTTGCGTCGTACCTCGCCGAGCGGATTCCCCCCGGCGGGCCCATGCGCGAGGAGCTCACCCTCATCCAGGAGGAGGCGGGCCGTGCGCGGGACATCGTGCGGGACCTCCTCCACTTCAGTCGCCAGCGGGAGTTCGTGCCTCAAGTGACGGACCTCAACCAGGTGCTCGAGCAGACCGTCGCGATGGTGCGCCGCCAGGGCGCGTTCGACGCGATCACGCTGAGCGAGGCGTATGCCGAGGGGCTGCCACCGGTCGAGATCGACGTGCCGCGGATCAAGCAGGTGTTCCTGAACCTGATCAATAACGCCGTTTACGTGATGAAGGACGGCGGGTCGCTCACCCTGCGCTCGTCGGCCAACGGCGACATGGTCCAGGTGGAGTTCGCCGACACCGGCGGCGGCATCGCGCCCGAGCACCTCGACCGGATCTTCGAGCCGTTCTTCACGACGAAGCCCGACGTGAGCGGCACGGGCCTCGGGCTCTCGGTGAGCCTCGGCATCGTCCAGAGCCACGGCGGGACGATCGAGGCGAAGAGCGAACTCGGGAAGGGCTCGAACTTCATCGTGAAGCTTCCGGCAAAGCCCGGCGCCACG
>JBGPIS010000179.1:0-5766 GCA_041484965.1 Methylomirabilia bacterium | reverse complement strand
GTCGAGCCGCCGCCGAGCGCCGTGCCCCGGCTCGCCGACCGCACCGCGGTCCCGGCCGAGACGGCGGCAGCGATCTTCGCCAAGATCCCCGGCGTGCGCTTCCCGGACAGGATCCCCCGGCCGGTGCGCCTCGACTTCGGCCCCGACCTCGCGCGCGGGATCGGCGCCGAGCTGCCGCCGAAGGTGGGGGCGCCGTTCGTCACGTTCGTGGCGGCGGTGGACGCGGACGGCAACGAGATCGCCGGCGTCCGGCCCGTCGAGCTGCAGGTACCGCTCGGGACGTTCACGGGCTGGAACCCGCGTCACCCCGAGCAGGGCGCGCCGGGCGATCTCATGAGCATGATGGGCTCGACCCTCCCGTTCCCGCGAACGCGCGCGGCGCGCGAAGCGAGCGGCGACCCACGGCGGTCGATCGAGGAGCGCTATCCCTCCCGCGCGGCGTACCTCGAGAAGGTCCGCGACGCGGCGATGGCGCTCGTGGCCGCCCGGCACGCGCTCGCGGAGGACGTGGACGCGCTCGTCGAGCGCGCCGGGCGCCAGTGGGATCTCTTCCAGGCCGGGCTCACCTAGCCCCGCGCCTGTACCACTCGTAGATCTCCTCGCCCGTCGTCAGCCAGACGCCCTTGTGCTTCCGGATGTAGTCGTACGCCGCCTCGAAGTACTTGATGCGGTGCGGGACGCCGTGGATGTAGGGATGCACGGCGATCGCCATGACGCGCGGGTTCCTGGCGCCCTCGAGATAGAGCCGGTCGAACTGGTCCCTCACGCGCTGGAGCCAGTACGTCGACTCGTGGTGCTGGATGACCATCATCGGGATGTCGTTCAGCTCGAGCGTGTAGGGCACCGAGACGAGCGGGCCCGCCGTCGTCCGGATCTCGTAGGGCTGGTCGTCGTTGACCCAGTCCGAGACGTACTCGATCCCCTCCTCGGCGAGGATGTCGAGCGTCTCCCACGTTTCCGTGAGTCCGGGCCCGAGCCAGCCCTTCGGCTTCCGGCCCGTGAAGTCGCGCAGGAGCTTGATGGAGTCGCGCACGGCCGCGCGCTGATCGGGCAGGAGGTGCATGGCGCCCTGCTTGACGCCGTGGCCCATGAACTCCCAGCCCGCGTCCAGCATCGCCCGGGCCACCGGTGCGTAGGACTTGACGACGTTCGCGTTGATGGAGGTCGTCGCGCGGATCCGGCGCTTGCCCAGCGCGTCGAACATCCGCCAGAACCCGACGCGCATCCCGTAGTCGTGCCACGCCCAGTTCGGGACGTCGGGCACCGTCGTGACGCCCTGCGGCGCCGTGAGGTACTGGCGGGCCATCGGCTTCTCGATGTCCCACTCCTCGATGTTGACGATCGTCCAGACGGCGATGCGCGCGCCCTTCGGCAGCTTCCAGGGACGGCGGGCAACGATCGGCGAGTAGTCGAAACGCTCGTGCGGCAGTCTCACGCGACCCTCCTCTGGTTTCGGAGATGCAAACGCCGGGTGGGCCTATAGTACAATCCCGAGCCGTGGCGCTGCCCCCGGCGGTTGACATCCACGCGCACTTCTACCCCGAAGCCTTCCTCAGAGTCATCGAGGACGCGGGCGCGCCGTTCGGCGCGCGCGTGGACCGCGCGAACCCGAAGGGCCCGGCGATCGTCACCGACGGCGGCACGGGGCCGCCCCTCGACGCGACCTACTGGGACCTCGACCGCCGGGTCCGGGCGATGGACCGGGCCGGCGTCAGGATCCACGCGCTTTCGCTGACGGTTCCCATGACGCACTGGGCACGGGGCGAGGTCGCCAGGCGCGCGGCGAAGGCGGTCAACGACGCGATGGCGGAGGCCCACCGTGCCTACCCCGAGCGCTTCGTCGGCTGCGCGACGCTGCCGATGCAGGAGCCGGCGCTGGCGCTCGCCGAGCTGGAGCGCGCGGCGAAGCTTCCCGGCATCCGCGCCGTCTACCTCGGGACCAACGTGAACGGTCGCGAGCTGTCGGATCCCGGCTTCGAGCCGATCTACGCCCGGTGCGAGGCGCTCGGGCTCCCGGTGCTGCTCCACCCGATCTCGGTCGTAGGCGCCGAGCGTCTCCGGCCCTTCTACCTCAACAACCTGCTCGGCAACCCCTTCGACAACGCGATCGCCGCGGCGCACCTGGTCTTCGGCGGGGTCCTCGACCGCCACCCGAAGCTGCAGGTGCTCCTGCCCCACGCGGGCGGCGCGCTCCCGTACCTCTTCGGGCGCCTCGAGCACGGCCAGCGCGTCCGCCCGGAGGCGCAGAAGCGCGCGCGACGGCCGTTCAGCGCCTACCTCCGCCGCTTCACCTACGACACGATCACCCACTCCGCCGAGGCGCTGCGCTACCTCATCGCGACCGTCGGCGCGGACCGCGTGATGCTCGGCAGCGACTACTGTTTCGACATGGGCTACGAGCGCCCCCGCGACATCATCGTGAAGCGCGCGCGGCTCTCGAAGGCCGACCAGGCGCGCATCCTCGGCGGCAACGCGCTCCGGTTCCTCGGGCTCCGGTGAACGCCGAGTTCTGGATCACGCAGGCGTTCAACGGCGTCTCGTACGGCGCGCTCCTGTTCCTGCTGGCGAGCGGGCTCTCGCTGATCTTCGGCGTCATGCGCATCGTCAACCTCGCCCACGGCTCCTACTTCATGCTCGGCGGCTACGTGGGGCTCTCGACCGTGTGGCGCACGGGGAGCTTCGTCGCGGGCCTCGTCGCCGGCGCTGTCGCGATCGGTCTCGTGGGGATCGGGATGGAACGGCTTTTCCTCCGACGCCTGTCGGGCCAGACGCTCGGTCAAGTGCTCATGACGATCGGCTTCTCGCTCATCTTCCAGGACGTGGCGCTCCTGGTCTGGGGTGGCGATCCCTACACGATCCCGGTCCCGGCGCCGCTCCAGGGCGTGCTGACGGCGGGCACGCTCCGCTTCCCCGTCTACCGCGTCTTCATCGTCGTCGTCGCGATCCTGGTGGGCGCGACGCTCTGGCTCATCCTCGACAAGACGCGCGTCGGCGCGATGATCCGCGCGGCCGTGGACGACCGTGAGATGGCGGAGGGCGTCGGCATCCGGGTGCCGGTCGTCTCGCTCGGCGTGTTCGCGCTGGGCGCGGCGCTCGCCGCCGCCGGCGGCGTGATTGGCGGCGGCTTCCTCGGCGTCTACCCCGGCCTCGACTTCGAGATCCTCCCGTACGCGTTCGTCGTCGTCATCGTCGGCGGGCTCGGCTCGCTCCCCGGCGCCATGGTGGGGAGCCTCCTCGTCGGGCTCCTCGACAACTTCGGCAAGGCGCTCTTCCCGGAGCTCTCCTACTTCACGCTCTTCGCGCCCATGGCGCTGATCCTCGCGCTGAAGCCCACGGGGCTCTGCGGGCGGGTGTGACCATCGACAGGAAGATCGTCGCCGGAGTCGTCGCCCTGGCTCTCGCCGGCTGCTTCGCCCCCTTCCTGCCCGCCTACCCGCTCACGCTCCTCACGCAGGCCGTGATCGTCGCGATCCTCGCGATGAGCCTCGACGTGCTCCTCGGGTACACGGGGCTCCCGTCGCTCGGCCATGCCGCCTACTTCGGCGTCGCGGCCTACGCGGTCGGAATCCTCGCGACCGAGCACCAGGTGGGTCTCGCGGGCTGCCTCGTCGCCGGCCTGCTCCTCGCGACGGCGACAGCGGCGGTCTTCGGCCTCCTCGCGATCCGCGCGACGGGCACCTACTTCCTCATGATCACGCTGGCACTCGGCATGGTCGTGTGGGGGCTCGCCTTCCGCTGGGTGTCGATGACGAAGGGCGACAACGGCATCGCGGGCGTGCCGCGGCCGGAGTGGGCGCTGCCGTGGAGCCTCGCGGCGCCGCTCCCGTTCTTCTACTTCGTGCTCGTCGCCGCAGGGCTCGCGTGGGCGGCGATGGGCGTGCTGGTGCGCTCGCCGTTCGGCCTCGGGCTCAAGGGCATCCGCGAGAGCGAATCGCGCATGCGCGCGCTGGGCTACAACGTGTGGCTCCACAAGTACCTCGCGTTCGTGATCTCGGGCTTCTTCGCCGGGTTCGCGGGGGCGCTCTGGGCGTACTACAACGGCTTCGTCGGCCCCGTGGACGTCCAGCTCGTCACCTCGGTGGAGACGCTCCTGATGGTGGCGCTCGGCGGCCCCGGCACGCTCGCCGGCCCGGCGCTCGGCGCCGCGGTCATCGTGTTCCTCAAGAACTTCGTCAGCGTCTACACGAAGCGCTGGCTCCTCATCCTGGGCGCCGTCTACATCGGCGTCATCCTGTGGGCACCCCGCGGCGTCCTGGGCGCGTTCAGCCGGAATCGTTGACCCGAGAAAAGGAGACCGCCATGAAGCGCATCGAGATCAAGACGCTCGCCGTCGTCGTGCTCGTGGCGTTCGTCGCCGCGCTCGCGGCGCCCGTTGCGGCGCCGGCTCAGAGCGGCCCGATCAGGATCGGCATGCTGGCGCCCCTCACCGGCCCCTTCGCCCAGATCGGGAAGGACATGGTGAACGGCGCCGAACTCTACCTCGACGAGATCGGTCGCCAGGTCGCCGGACGAAAGATCGACCTGATCATCGAGGACGACGAGGGCAACCCGGCGACGGCGCTCAACAAGTCGCGGAAGCTCGTCGAGCAGGACAAGGTCCACATCCTGACGGGCGGGCTCCTCGCCAACGTCGGCTACGCGCTCCAGCCCTACATCGACGGCCAGAAGATCCCGGCGACCTATCCCATCATCGCCGCCGACGACATCACCCAGCGCAAGCCCGCGAAGTGGGTCGTGCGCACGGGCTGGACGACCAGCCAGCCGATGCACCCGTTCGCCGACTGGGTCCTCAAGAACACGAAGTACCGCAAGATCGTCGCCATCGGGATGGACTACGCCTTCGGCTACGAGACGATCGGCGGTTTCCAGCACACCTTCGAGGAGGGGGGCGGTCAGATCATCCAGAAGATCTGGACGCCGCTCAACACCAACGACTTCGCGCCGTTCCTCGCCCAGATCAAGCGCGAGGCCGACGCGGTCCTGGCGCTCATGCTGGGCCGGCTCGCCGTGCAGTTCATGAAGCAGTACGAGGAATCGGGCCTCAAGAGCCGGCTCCCGCTGCTCGGGGGCGGGACGACCACCGACGAGTCGGCGCTCCCCGGGATGGGCGACGAGGCCATCGGAACCATCACTGCGCTCCACTACTCGCAGGCCCTCGACACCCCGCAGAACCAGAAGTTTGCCAAGGCCTTCGAGGCGAGGGCGGGCAAGATCGCCTCGTACTACTCCGAGGGCTGCTACACGGGCGTCCGCTGGATCGCCGAGGCGATCAAGGCGATCGGCGGGAAGGTCGAGGACCGCGATCAGCTCCTCGCCGCGCTCCGCCGCGTGAGCATCAAGGACACGGCGCGCGGGCCGATCAGCGTCGACCAGTGGGGCAACCCGGTGCAGAACATCTACGTCCGCCGTGTGGAGAAGGTGGGCGGCCGGCTCCAGAACACCGTGATCGCGACCTTTCCGGCGGTGAGCCAGTTCTGGAAGTACAACCCCGAGGAGTACCTGAAGCAGCCGCTTTACACGCGCGACTACCCGCCGTGCAAGCACTGCTGAGACTCCGCCCCTGAGCGGCTACGCGCTCGAGCTGACGGGCGTCACGAAGGCGTTCGGCGGGCTCCTCGCCGTGGACGGCGTGGCGCTCGCCGTGCGCCCCGGGGAGCGTCGCGCGCTCATCGGTCCGAACGGCGCGGGCAAGACGACGCTCTTCAACCTGATCGCCGGCGAGCTGCCCGTGTCCGCCGGCACGATCACGCTCTTCGGCCGCGACGT
>JBGPIS010000178.1:0-5798 GCA_041484965.1 Methylomirabilia bacterium | reverse complement strand
GCTATCGGCCATGGCAGCATCGTCTCCTCACAGTAAAAAAGGTAGCACGCCCGGGTCCTTCCGGCGTCATTGCCCTTCTAACGCCGGCGGACGGCGCGGTCGGTCTTGGCGGGCTCGAAGCGCCCCGTGCGCGCCAGCGCCCACAGCACGCGCCAGGCGCCACGCGTCGCCAGGAGCCAGTACGTCTGACAGCGGAACGTCCCCCAGAACTTCGCGCGCAGCGTCGTCCGCGCGATGTTGACGGGACGCGGGCACCGCGGCGTGAGGCGCTCGATCAGGTCCTGCGTGACGATACCGCCGACCCAGACGGTGAGGGCCAAGGAGAGCGACGGGAACGCGACGCCCAGCACAAACCACGCGGGGTGATACGCGAACCGGTACGCGAGGTGCCAGCCGACGAAGCCGAGCACGGGGTAGACGGCGGCGGCGATGGGCCACTCGATCACCTTGTTGCCGACGTGGCGGCAGAGCTGGGCGAGATTGAAGGCGCTCGGCCGCACCCGCCACGTCTGGCGCAGGAACCGCACGTCGTCGAGCACGCCTTTGTACCAGCGCGCGTTCTGGCCGACCATCTGCTCCGTCGTCTCGGGCATGTCCACGAGCTCGAGGAGCGGGAGCGCCTGGATGAGGATCCCGCGGGCACCGAGCGCGTAGCCGAGCGTGGAGTCCTCGGTGGCGCCGGTCGTCGGGAACAAGCCGAGCGCTTGCAGCATGTCGAGCCGGACGAACTCGTGGTGGCCCAGACAGATCTGCGAGCGGCGGAAGCAGAGCTCGAAGACGGGGCGCGCGAGCCGCGCCAGCCTGGGCGCGCGCGCGCCGAGGCGGGCGAACCAGGCGACGCGCCGGCGCTCGTTGATGAGCCGCGCGATCGAGACACGGATGAAGATGGACGACTGCTGGACGGCGCACACGCGCCCACGAACATCCAGCCGGTCGAAGTTGGCGAGGGAGAGCGTCACGCCCTGGTAGGCGACGTGCGCGCTCCCGCCCAGCACGTCGGCGGCGATCCACCGGTAGGTGTTCGGGTCCGGGATCGAGTCGGCATCGCTCACGCCCACGAAGACGCGCGCCGGGTCGGCGTGGCCGTTCAGGAGCGTGCGGAGGAATTCGGAGCGGAGCGCCCAGTTGAGCTGATCGGCCTTCCTCCCCTCGCCCGGCAGGGCGACGACGGAGAGCATCTTCTGCTGCCAGGGCGGGAGGCTCTCGCGGAAGCGGCGCACCAGTAGGGCGGTGGACGCGCCCATCGCCGGGTGCGGCGCCAACTCCTCGGCTCCCCGGGTCGCGACGACGACGTGGAGCTTGCCGTGCGGGTAGCGCGAGTCGAGCAAGGCCCGGAGCGTCGTCGCGACCTCGGGCTCGTGAAACGCGGGGACGAGCTGGATGAAGACGGGCGCGTCGGGCGCGCGCTCGAGCTGCGCCTCGTCAGGCAGCGCGTCGAGGCGCGCGTAGGCGTCCTCGACGAAGCGGCACGTCGTGCGCATGCCCTTCCAGTCCAGGAGGAGCTTGAACGCCGCGCGGCCGTTGGCGAGGAGCGCGACCCAGAACAGCGCGAGCCAGAACCAGCCGGTGCCCCAGAGCCAGTCCATTACTTCTGCGAGGGAAACTTCAGCACGGTCTCGCCCTCACGCACCATGCCCATCTCCTCGCGGGCGAGCTTCTCGATGGAGCTCGGGTCGCTCCGGAGCCCCTCGGCCTGCTCCGCGAGCTTCTTCTGCTTGGCGCTCATCGTGGTGACGTCGCGCTCGAGGGCGCGTACCTCCTGCTGGATGCGCCAGACGCGCACCGACTCCTTGACGGCGAAGGCCGTGAGGCCGGCGGCGAGGAGGACGACGACCACGACGCCCAGCCGGTGACGCTTCACCGGGCCACGCGGGTGTAGAGGGAGCGCCCGGGCCACGAGGCGGCGTGGCTCAGCTCTTCCTCGATGCGCAGGAGCTGATTGTACTTCGCGGTCCGCTCGCCGCGCGAGACCGAGCCCGTCTTGATCTGGCCCGCGTTCACCGCCACGGCCAGGTCGGCCACGAACGTGTCCTCAGTCTCGCCCGAACGGTGCGAGATGACCGTCCCGTAGCCCGCGCGCTTGGCCAGCTCGATCGCCTGGAGCGTCTCGGTGAGGGTGCCGACCTGGTTCACCTTGATGAGCACGGCGTTGGCGAGGCCGTGCTGGATGCCCTGCTGGATGGTCGCCGGGTTGGTGACGAAGAGGTCGTCGCCCACGAGCTGGATGCGCTTGCCGAGCCGCCGCGTGATGGCGCCCCAGCCCGCCACGTCGTCCTCGCCCAGGCCGTCCTCGATCGAGACGATCGGGTAGCGCTCGCAGAGGGTCTCGTAGCGCGCCATCAGCTCCACGCTCGAGAGCGTCACGCACTCGCGGCGGAGGCGGTAGCGGCCGCCCGCCTCGGCGAACTCGCTCGCCGCGGGGTCGAGCGCCAGCATGACGTCCTCGCCCGGGCGGTAGCCCGCGCGCTCGATCGCCTGCAGCAGGAAGTCGAGCGCCACGGTGTTGTTCTGCAGCGCCGGCGCGAAGCCTCCCTCGTCGCCCACGGCCGTCGAGAGGCCCTTCTCCTTCAGGAGATCCTTCAGCGCGTGGAAGGCCTCGACGCCCATCCGGATGGCGGTCGAAAAGCTGTCCGCGCCCGCGGGGACGAGCATGAACTCCTGGAAGTCGAGCCCGTTGTCGGCGTGGGCGCCACCGTTGAGGACGTTGATCATCGGCACGGGCATGAGCCGGCCGCCGACTCCGCCGAGGTAGGCGTAGAGCGGCAGCCCCGCGTCGTCGGCGGCCGCGCGCGCGACGGCGAGCGACACGCCGAGGATCGCGTTGGCGCCGAGCCCGGACTTGTTTGGGGTGCCGTCCAGCTCGAGGAGCGCCTGGTCCACGGCGGCCTGCTCGGAGGCCTCCATGCCCTCGACCTCGGGGGCGATCGTCTCCTCGACGTTCCGGACGGCGTGGCGCACGCCCCGGCCGCGGTAGCGCTGGTTGTCACCGTCGCGCAGCTCGACGGCCTCGCGCTTGCCCGTCGAGGCGCCCGACGGCACGGCCGCGCGGCCCCACGCGCCGGACTCGAGCTGGACCTCGACCTCGACCGTGGGATGGCCGCGCGAGTCGAGGATCTCGCGCGCGTAGACGCCGGAGATCGTGGACACGCTAGTTCTTCCGCTCGACCACGTAGTCGGCCAGGGCGCAGAGCGCCGCCGAGCGCTCGCCGAACGCGGCCAGGCGTCGCTTCACGCGTGCGATCAACGCCTGCGCCTGGCGGCGCGAGGCGTCCAGGCCGTGGAGCGCCGGATAGGTCGCCTTCTGCTTGCGCTCGTCGCTGCCCGCCGTCTTGCCGAGCGACTCCAGGCTGCCTTCGACGTCAAGGATGTCGTCCACGATCTGGAAGGCGAGGCCGAGGTCGCTCCCCGCCTCGCTGATCGCGGCAACCGACGTCGCATCGCCGCCCGCGAACAGCGCGCCCACGCGGAGCGAGGCTCGGATGAGCGCCGCGGTCTTGTGGCGGTGGATGTATTCCAGCGTCTCGGCGGTGATCGTCTTGCCCTCGGACTCGATGTCCACCACCTGGCCGCCCACCATGCCGCACGTGCCGGCGGCCTCCGCGAGCTCGGTGACGACGTCGCGGAGGACCAGCGGATTCGGGACGAACGCCGAGTTCTCCGCCACGAGCTTGAACGCGAGGGTCAGGAGCGCGTCGCCGGCGAGGATCGCGACGGCCTCGCCGAAGACCTTGTGACTGGTGAGCCGGCCGCGGCGGTAATCGTCGTCGTCCATCGCGGGCAGATCGTCGTGGATCAGCGAATAGGTGTGGATCAGCTCGAGCGCGCAGGCAGTCGGCATCACCGTATCCGGCGCGCCGCCGACGGCCTCGGCCCCGGCGATGACGAGGATCGGGCGCAGGCGCTTGCCGCCCGCCATCACGCTGTAGCGCATGGCGCGGTGCACGGTCGGCGGCGGCGTCGCCTCGGCCGGCAGGTAGCGCTCGAGCGCCGCGTCGACGAGGGCGCGCCGCTCTGTGAGATACGCCTGGAGGTCGAACGCGCTCACGCCTCTCCTTCGGGCTCCCACGCGAAGGGCTTGGCGCCGAGGGCGCCCCCCTCGTCCTTGGTCAGGATCTCGATGCGCTTCTCGGCCTCCTCGAGGTACTTCGCGCAGGTGCGCGCCAGCGCGATCCCCTCCTCGAAGACCTTCAGCGATTCCTCGAGCGGCAGGTTGCCCCCCTCGAGCTGGCTCACGATCTGCTCGAGCCGCGCGAGGGAGTCTTCAAACTTGAGATCGCTCATCCCGCTCCTTCGTCGCCGTCACGCGACAGCCCAGCGTCCCCTCGTGGAGCAGCACCCTCACGTCGTCGCCCGCCTTGACGTCCCGCGCGCGTCGCACGATGACACCGGCCGGCGTGCGCGTGAGACTGTAGCCGCGGCCCAGCACGGCCAGCGGCGAGAGCGAGTCGAGCCGGCCCGCGGCCGCGCGCAGCCGGTGTTGCGACCGGGCCAGCGCGTGGCGGATCTCGCTCCGCAGGCCGGCATCCAGGCGCTCGAGGCGGTGGCGGCCGTTGGTGAGGCGCACGACTGGGCTCGTCGCGCGCAGCGCGCCGATCGCCAGCTCGAGGCGATGGCCGGCCTGGCGCCACTCGCCGTGCGCCCCGCGGCGCAGGCGCAGCGCCATCTCGTCCACCCGCCGCTCGAGGTCGCGGAGCGGCCGCGCCGCCGCGCGCGCGAGCCGCTGGCGCAGCTCGGCCAGCGCGTCCACGATCGCCTGCTTCTCCCGCACGACCAGCTCGGCCGCCGCCGACGGCGTCGGCGCGCGCAGGTCGGCGACGAAGTCGGCGATGGTGAAGTCCACCTCGTGGCCGACGGCCGAGATGACGGGCGCCTTGGAGCCGGCGATCGCGCGCGCGACCACTTCCTCGTTGAAGGCCCAGAGGTCCTCGAGCGAGCCGCCGCCCCGCCCGACGATGACGACGTCCACGTCGCCGAGGGCGTCGAGATCGTGGAGCCCCTGGGCAATCTCCTGCGCGGCGCCGTCGCCTTGCACCCGGCAGGGCGCGATCACGATGTGGAGCTCGCCGAAACGCCGCCCGATGACGCGAAGAATATCGCGGAGGGCGGCGCCACTTGGTGACGTCACGATCCCGATCTTTTTCGGGAATCGTGGCAGTCCTCGCTTGCGTGACTGATCGAACAACCCCTCGGCCTGCAGCCGAGCCTTCAGCTGCTCGAACGCGAGCTGGAGCGCGCCGAGCCCCTTGGGCTCGAGCAGCTCGACGACCAACTGGTACTCGCCACGCTGGGCGTAGACCTCGACGCTCCCGAACGCCATCACGTGGAGCCCGTCGGCCGGCTCGAACTTGATCCGCCGCCCGCGGTTCTTGAACAGCACGCAGCGGAGCTGGGCGTCGGCATCCTTCAGTGTGAAGTAGGCGTGGCCCGAGCCGTACAGGCGGAAGTTCGAGATCTCGCCCTCGACCCAGACCGCGGGGAAGCGCTCCTCGAGCGCGGCGCGGAGCTGGTCGGTCAGCTCGGAGACGGTGAGGACCGCGCGCTCGGCGCTCATCGGATGCCCGCGCGCGTCATGAGGCGCACGCCGCGGTCGGCGGGTGGCGGGGGGTGGCGAAACCCGTTCCCGCCGCGTGGGCTGCGGAGGCGACGCGCCTCGGTGGAGCCCAGCCCCGACGGGCCATGCGCGCGCCGGCCGCGTGGTCGAGCCACCCCCCGCCACCGTTGCCCGCGCGCGTCATGAGGCGCATGCCGCGGTCGGCGGGTGGCGGGGGGGGGGGCGAAACCCGTTCCCGCCGCGCGGG
>JBGPIS010000177.1:0-5841 GCA_041484965.1 Methylomirabilia bacterium | reverse complement strand
GCCGCGAGCGCGGCCACCGCCGCCTCGAGCGTCGGCGGCGCCACGACGCGATTGACGAGGCCGATCCGGAGCGCCTCGCTCGCGTGGACGGTGCGGCCCGTCAGCAGGAGCTCGCGCGCCCAGCCGCCCGGCACGACGTCGAGCAGCCGCGCGATGCCGTAGCCCGGGTTGAAGCCGAGCGTGACCTCGGGAAGGCCGAAGCGCGCGCGGTCCGAGGCGACGCGGAGATCCTGGGCCGCCGCGAGCATGAGGCCGCCGCCGAGCGCGTGTCCGTCGATCGCGGCGATCGTGACCTGGGGCAGGCGCGCGAAGCGGTCCATGAGCCGGGCCTGACGGCTCGCGAGCGCCTCGGCCTCCTCGCCCGACAGGGTCGCCATCTCGGCGATGTCGTTGCCGGCGCAGAACGCGCGCCCGCGCCCCGCGACCACGAGGACGCTCACGTCGTCTAGCTTGGCGACGCGCTCGAGGGCGTCCTCCAGCGCGCCCGTCAGCGCGCGGTTGAGAGCGTTGAGAGCCTCCGGCCGGTTGAGACGGAGCCAGGCAACGCCCGCCGTCGCCTCGAGCTCGATCATCGGTCCGAGCGCCGGAACAGGAGGGCGAGGGCGCCGACGGCGACGACTGCGGCCGCGACGGTCGCGACCGGCCAGAAGTCGGTGCGGAGGAACGGGATGCGGAAGAAGGGCGAGCGATGCTCGGCGGGCTTGACGCGCCCGTCGAGGAGTCCTTCGACCAGCTCCATCGTCTCGGCGAGCAGCACCTCGCTCGTCGCTTTCGCGAAGGCCGGGTCGGCCATCGCGGGGTGCCCCACGTAGCCCCGCCCGCCGTTCTTCAGCGGGTAGTTCGGCACCACCCGCTCGGGCCACGAGTAGCGCGCGGGCGGCAGCGTCCGGTAGGACTCGTCCACGAGGTCGGGGCGGAGCATGAGCATCAGCGACGTCTCCCACCACCCGCCGTGCGCGTCCTCGGCGAACGCAAGGCGCTCGGCGGCGGTGAGTGGGCGCCCGAGGGCGGCCTCGACTTTGTCGAGGTACCGGCCGCGCAGGAACTCCCAGGCGAGCCGGCCGGTGAACGACGCCATCGTGATCCCGTGGCGCCGCGAGACGCGCCCCGCGGCCTCCTCGAGCGCAATGAGGTGGCCCGGGCCGCCGTGGCCGTTGGCGATCAGGATATAGCGGAAGCCGGCGCGCGCGAGCGCGTCGCCGTAGTCCACGACGGCGTCGCGCACGACCCGCTGCCGCACGCCCACCGTGCCGACGGAATGGAAGGTGAACGAGCCGAGGTGGAGCGTGGGCGCCAGGACGACGCTCCAGCCGGGCCGCGCGGCGACCAGGCGCTCGCCGACGCTCTCGGCGAAGTGCCGCGCCGTCATCGCGTCCACCCCGACGGGCAGGTGCGGCCCGTGCGTCTCGAGCGGGCTCACGGTCAGGACGACCACCGTGCGCGCGCGGTCGAGCGCGTCGAGCGCCGGCGTCGACATCTCTTCCAGGAGGTGAACGCTCAAAAGGAGCTCCCTTTCGTCGCGGCGAGGTATTCCGTCTTGGCGCGCTCGAGCTCGGCCAGAACCTCTTGCCGCTCGGCCACGAGCCGCCGGGCCGCGTGCTCGCGGGTAAGGGCGAGCGCGGCGAAGCGCAGCCGGCTGCGCAGGCGCCCGGCGCCCACCAGGTAGCGGTACGCGAGCACGCCGGAGATCGGGAGCGAGAGCGCGAAGGCCAGCGCCCAGCGCGCGCCCGCGAGCCGCCAGACGACCCAGGTCTCCAGGCCCCAGAAGAGCGGATACGCGACGATCGAGGCGAGGAGGCGCCACGTCGCGTAGTCCGTTTCCTTGCGCGACATGCGGCGCGCGAGCCAGCGCGGCCCCCAGTAGACGAGGAAGTTCACGCCGGCGCCGTAGACGAAGACGGGAAAGCCGGCGACCGCCTCCCAGCCCCGGCGGATCTTCTGGCGCGGCCGCGGCCGCTCGAGGCGCGCGCGGACCGCCTCGTCCTTTACGCGGTACTCGGCGAGTAGCGCGCGGTAGCTCTGGATCCGCTGCCAGAGCGCCTCGACCCGCGCGGGGTCGCGTTCCCTGAACCAGTTGACCGCGTCGACGATGGCGCGGGAGAGGCGCGTGAGGTCGATCTGTTTGGGCGCCAGGCCGCGCTCCTCCTGTAGCTCGCGCACCAGCTCGCCGCGATACAGCTGCTCGACGGCGCGGACGAGGTTGGCCGCCTCGATGCGCTCGACGTGGACGACCTCGGCCTCCATCGCCCACTGGACGGCGGTCGTGAGCGCCTCGACCGCCTTCACGGGATCCTCGCGGTAGGCGTCGCGGTAGGGCGTGACGGGGACGGGCGGCCCGAACGAGACGAGCACGCGCCCGCGGAACGACTTGCGCGCCTCGAAGTTGAGCCCCACCGGGACCACGCGGAGCGCGCCGGCGTGCCCGGCCTCGTAGGTGAGCGCGATGCGCGCGGCGCCGGTCCTGATGCGCTGGACGCGGGTCTCAGCGTGCGTGGTCCCCTCGGGGTAGATGGCGACGAGGCGCCCGCGGTCGAACGCGCGGAAGCACGCGTCGAAGGTGGAGGCGTTCTTGTCCATGCGGTCGGGGTCGTCCTGCTTGCGGTAGACGGGGATCGCGCCGCACGCCGCGAGAAAACGCCCCACGAGCCGGTTGCGGAAGAGCCCGGCGGTCGCGAGGTAGTGGATCTTCCGGTCGAGCGCGCCGCCGACGAGCAGCGAGTCGATGAAGTTGTTCGGGTGGTTGATGCACAGGAGCACGGGGCCGCCCGGCGGCACGCGCTCGGGATGGCGGACGTCCACCGACTTGAAGAAGAACCAGAGCCAGAAGCGCGCGACCGCGCGCACGGCCCGGTAGAACCGGTCCATCCGGTCGGGCGGCGCCGTCGTGTCGAGCGCGATGCTCATGGAGTATGATGCCGGACGTGTTCGAGGCGCTGCCGGCCCTGGTGAACGGCAACGAGTCGCTCGTCCGACGCGGCCGCTACTGTACCACTACGTTCCTCGTCGAGGCGGGCGACGCCGCCTGGCTCGTCTCCGTGCACGAGGGCCGGGTGGAGAGGGTCGAGCGCGGGCCGTTCCTCATGCGCGCCTGGTCGTTCGCCGTGCGCGCGCCGCGGGAGGCGTGGCAGAAGTTCCTGGAGCCGATGCCCGCGCCGGGCTACCACGACCTCTTCGCCATGGCCAAGGCGGGCCACGCCCGCGTCGAGGGCGACCTGCGGCCGCTCATGCAGCACCTGCGCTACATCAAGGACCTGCTCACGGCGCCGCGCGGGAGGGCGTGAGTGGCCGACCTCGAGCCGATCGTCGGCCGCTATTTCACGCTCACGCTCGACGGCCGGCCGCACCGCGTCTACTTCGAGGAGGCCGGCCAGGGCATTCCGCTCGTGTGCCTGCACACCGCCGGCGCCGACGGCCGCCAGTTCCGCCACCTGATGACCGACGACGCCGTCACGCGCCACTATCGCGTCCTGGCGTTCGACATGCCGTGGCACGGCAAGTCGCTCCCGCCCGCGGGCTGGCAGGACGAGGAGTACAAGCTGACGACGCGCGGCTACGTCGAGCTGATCAGGACGTTCATCACGGCGCTCGGCCTCGCCCGCCCCGTCGTCCTCGGCTGCTCGATCGGCGGCAAGATCGTCCTCGAGCTGGCGCGCCTGCATGCGAAGGAGTTTCGCGCGCTCGTCGGCCTCGAGTCGGCGGACTATCAAGCGCCGTGGTACGACGACACGGGCTGGCTCCACCGGCCGGACGTCCACGGCGGTGAGATTGCCGGCGCGCTCATGTCGGGGCTCATCGCCCCGCAGTCGCCGAGCGAGACGCGCTGGGACACGCTCTGGATGTACATGATGTCCGGGCCGGGCGTCTTCAAAGGCGATCTGTTCTTCTATCGCGCCGACGGCGATTTTCGCGATCGGGTCGCGCAGATCGACACCTCAGCGTGCCCGCTCTATCTCCTCACTGGCGAGTACGATTTTTCCTGCACGCCCGAGGACACGCGGCGCACCGCCGCGAAGATCAAGGGCGCGCACGTGACGGTCATGAAGGAGATCGGCCACTTCCCGATGAGCGAGAACCCGGCGAAGTTCCGGACCTACATCCTCCCCGTCCTCGACGAGATCCGCGCTCAGACCCGCTCGGCGTGACGCTTCAGCAGCTCCTCGAAGTCGGCGACGGCGAGGCTGCGCGCCCACTCGGCGCCCTCCGAATCGCGCCCGTAGGCCTCGTTCATGTACGTCACCGCCTCGTCGCGCGTCCTGAAAAGCCGCCAGAGGTGGCCGGCGCCGCCACCGACGCGCCGGAGGTGAAAGACAGGATCGGCCGGCGACTTCGGCTCGTACGAGGCGCGCTGGCCGAAGCGGTCGAGCGTGATCCAGGCGACGCCGATGGCGCGCGCGGACAGCACGCGGGTCTTGAGCGATTCCTCGCGCGGAAGCGACTCGAGGTCGCAGAGCTGCGGGCCGTAGTAGACGGGGACGCAGGCGGCGGGCAGCGCCAGCTCGGTCGCGAGCGGGTCGCCGAGCGAATCGAGCAGCGTCTTGGTGTCGTCGCCGATCCAGAGCGCGCCGGAGTCGCCCTGATCGGGCCACGCCTCGACGATCTGGCCCTTCGCGACGAGCGCGCGGCGCCGCGCGATGTCGTCCCGCGCGGCCGTGAGATAGAGCCGGCTCACGGGACGCGGACGAAGCCTTCCATGAGGCGGCGCGCCGTGCGGTAGACGGTGACGCTCTCGGCCCATGCCGCCCCGTCCCGGACGCGGACGCGCGCGTCGATCGGCAGCACGCCCGAGGGATGGCCTAGACGTACGTCGCCACGGGCGGCGCCGGCGCACTCGTGGACCACGGTGCCGTCGATGCGCGCGGCGACGGCGAGACACATCGCCGCGGTGAGCGCGAAGGCGCGGTGGCAGTTGCCCATCGAGATGACGCGGGCGACGACGTCCACACGATCGGCGTCGTGCTTTACGCCGTCGAGCGCGGTGAAGGCGGTGGCCGGCGCGACCAGCGCGATCTTCGGCACCGCGGCGCTCCCGGGAATGCCCATGCGGCGCGCCGCCTCGACGCGGAGCGCCTCGAGCCGCCCGGCCAGCGCCCGGTCGGCGTCGATCGCCTGCGGCGTCTCGGTGCCCGTGAGGCCGAGGGCGCGCGCGCGCACGAAGACCATGGCGTTCGTCGCGTCCACGAGCGACGCCTCGACGCCGTCGATGACCTCGCGCGGCGCACTCGTGGGCAGGAGGCGGCCCGTGCCCGCGCCGCCCGGGTCGAGGAAATCGAGCGTGATCCGCGCGCCCCGCCCCGGCACGCCGGCCAGCTCGAAGTCGCCCTCCACCGCCGCCTCGCCGTCCCGCACCGGCACGTGGACGACGATCAGCTTCTTCGTGTTGGTGTTATAGACGCGGACGAGCGTCTCGCCCTCGACGGCCTTCACGAGCCGCTCGTCGATCGCGAACGGGCCGACGGCCGAGGAGCAGTTGCCGCAGTTGGCCTTGTAGTCCACGACGGGCGTCTTCACCTCCACCTGCGCGAAGGTGAAGTCCACGTCGGCGTCCGGCAGCGAGGGCGGGCCGATGATGCAGGCCTTCGAGAGCGAGGAGATGCCGCCGCCGAGCCCGTCGAGCTGGCGGCCGTAGGGGTCGGGGCTCCCGAGCGCGGCGAGCAGGACGCGGTCGCGCGCGGCGCCGGCCGGCGGAAGGTCCGCTTGGTGGAAGACGAGGCAGCGGCTGGTGCCGCCGCGCATGTAGACGGCGCGGACCTTCTTCTGGGTCATTGGAGCGGGGTCCCCGGGGTCGCGACACTTCGTGGGTGGCCTGAGCAAGGCGCGACCCGGCTCCGTTCGGCTCTCACT
>JBGPIS010000176.1:0-5853 GCA_041484965.1 Methylomirabilia bacterium | reverse complement strand
TCACCAACGCGGGGGCGAGACTAGATGGCCTCAGCGGGGTCCTTCCCGGCGATCTGCTTGAGCCCCTTGCTGAACCGGCCCGCGTGCGACTTCTCGGCCTTGGCGAGCGTCTCGAACCACTCGGCGAGCTCGGCAAACGCCTCCTCGCGCGCGGTCTTCGCCATGCCGGGGTACATCTGCGTGTACTCGTACGTCTCGCCGGCGACGGCGGAGTTGAGATTCTTCTCGGTCTTCCCGATCGGCTCGCCGGTCGCGGGATCGCCGACTTCCTTCAGGAAATCGAGGTGGCCGAACGCGTGGCCGGTCTCCGCGTCCGCCGTGTCCTTGAAGAGGCCGGCGATGTCAGGGAAGCCCTCGATGTCCGCGACGCGCGCGAAGTAGAGGTACCGGCGGTTCGCCTGCGACTCCCCCGCGAACGCCTCCTTCAGGTTCTCGTGGCTCTTGGTGCCCTTGAGGCTCTTGCCTGCCATGACTCAGCTCCTCCTTTGTCCCGTGAGGGTTGCCCGACCGCGCCGCCGGCGGCACGCGCCGCAGCGGCCGTAGTACTCGGTCCGGTGGTTCAGCACCTCGAAGCCAGTGTGCGCCGCCACCCGCGCGCGCGCCGCCCGCCCGCGGCGCGCCGGCACGTCGTAGATGCGGCCGCACGCGAGGCAGGTGAAATGGTCGTGGGATGCGATGTTGCCGTCGAAGCGCATGCCCGCGGCGTCCGCGCGCTCGGCCAGGAACCCCTCGGCGGCCAGCACGCGGAGGTTCCGGTAGACGGTCGCGAGGCTCACCCGCGGGAGCCGCCGGCGCGCGCGCCGGTAGACGAACGCCGCGGTCGGGTGGACGTCGGTGGCGCGGACGGCGTCGAGGATGATCCGGCGGGGCTTCGTGAGGCGGAGCCCCCGCGCGCGCAGCGGATTCGTCAAATCCTTTTTAGTAATCATTCTCAAAAAGACGAACGGAGTGTACCCGGCGCCCGCGCGCGTGTCAAGCGGCGGCGTCCGCTCTGGCGCGACGCAGCCGGTTCCAGTAGACTATCCACCTCAGGAGGACCGTTCGAATGGCCCAGCCCTCTGGGCTCCGGATTTATGGAGCCCGCCAGAACAACCTCAAGAACATTTCGCTCGAGATCCCCCACGACCGGCTCACCGTGGTCACCGGCGTCTCCGGCTCGGGCAAGTCCTCCCTGGCGTTCGACACGCTCTTCGCCGAGGGGCAGTGGCGGTACATCGAGTCGCTGTCCACCTACGCGCGCATGTTCCTCGACCGCGTGGACCGGCCCGACGTGGACCGGATCGAGCAGATCCGGCCCGCGATCGCGCTGGAGCAGAAGAACCGCGTCCGGACCGCGCGCTCGACCGTCGGCACCGCCACGGAGGTCTACGACTACCTGCGCCTGCTGTACGCGAAGGTCGGCCGCGTCCACTGCCCCACGTGCGGCGCGCCCGCGGCCTCGCACTCGCCCGACTCCATCGTCAGCACGCTGCTCACCGAATACCCGGGCGCGCGCGCGCTCATCGCCTTCCGCCTGTCCGTGCCCGCCGGGCTGCCACCCGCCGAGCTCTGGGCCAATCTCACCCGGCGCGGCTTCGCCCGCGTCCGCGTGAACGGCGCGATCCTCGATCTCGGCGCGGCGCCGCCCGCGAGCTTCGTCGAGCAGAAAGAGATCTCGGTCGTGCTCGACCGCGTCGTGCTCGAGTCCGCCCACCGCACACGCATCGCCGAGTCGGTCGAGGCGGCGCTGCGCGAGGGTGGCGGCCAGGTCGAGGCCGAGGTGCTCGGCCACGGCAGCCGCGTCTTCAGCGAAGACTACCGGTGCAGCGGCTGCGGGACCGTCCTCGAGCGGCCCCAGCCGCTCCTCTTCTCGTTCAACCACCCGCTCGGCGCCTGCCCCGAGTGCAAGGGGTTCGGCAACGTGCTGAAGTACGACGAGGCGCGCGTCGTCCCCGACCGCACGCGCACGCTCGCCGAGGGCGCCGTGGAGCCGTGGACCCACCCGTCGGGCAAGTGGTACCAGCGCGAGCTCATGAAGGCCGCGCGGCGCCGCCGGATCGACACCGACACGCCCTGGGAGAAGCTCTCCGACAAGGCGCGCCATCTCGTCTACGGCGGCGAGGGTAACTTCCCCGGCATCACTGGCTTCTTCGAGGAGGTCGAGTCTCACCGCTACAAGCTCCACGTGCGCGTGTTCCTCTCGCGCTACCGGAGCCAGTCGCCCTGCCAGACGTGCCGCGGCGCGCGGCTGAAGCCGGCCGCGCTCGCGGTGCGCGTCGCCGGGCTCACGATCTCCGAGTTCACCGCGCTGACGATCGAGAGCGCCGCGCGCCTGCTCGCCGACCTCAAGCTGACGGCGTGGGAGGCGGTGGTCGCGCGCGAGATCCTGCGCCAGCTCACCGCGAAACTGACGTTCCTCTTGCGCGTCGGGCTGGGCTACCTCACGCTCACGCGCCAGACGCGCACGCTCGCCGGCGGCGAGGCCCAGCGCATCAACCTGGCGAACCAGCTCGGCTCGCAGCTCGTGGGCACGCTCTACGTCCTCGACGAGCCATCGATCGGGCTCCACATGCGCGACACGATGCGGCTCGTCGACCTCTGCCGCGAGCTCGCGGAGGCGGGCAACACCGTCGTCGTCGTCGAGCACGATCGCGAGTTCATCGCCGCCGCGGACTGGGTCGTCGAGCTCGGACCGGGCTCGGGCGAGCGGGGCGGGGAGATTGTGTTCAGCGGCCCGCAGGGCGAGTTCCAGAAAGCGACGCGCTCCCTCACCGCCCGCTACGTGACGGGACGGGAGTCGATCGCCGTGCCGCCCTTCCGCCGGAGCGGCCAGCGCCACCTCGTGCTCCTCGGCGCGCGCGAGCACAACCTGAAGGACGTGACGCTCCGGGTGCCGCTCCACACGCTCACCGTCGTCACGGGCGTCTCGGGCTCCGGCAAGTCCACGCTCGTGCACGACACGCTCTACCGCGCCGTCGCGCGGGCCTTCAAGGCCGAGTTCACGCCGCCGGGCGCGTACGACGCGCTGACGGGCATCGAGTACCTGAAGGGCGTCCGCCTCATCGACCAGGAGCCCATCGGGCGCACGCCCCGCTCCAACCCGGTCACGTACGTGAAGGCGTTCGACGAGATCCGGAAGCTCTTCGCGGCGCTGCCGCGCGCGAAGGCGCTCGGCCTCGACGCGGGCGCGTTCTCGTTCAACGTGCCCGGCGGCCGCTGCGAGTCGTGTCAGGGCGACGGCTTCCAGAAGCTGGAGATGTATTTCTTCGAGGACGTGTACGTCTCCTGCCAGGAGTGCGAGGGACGCCGCTACCGCCCCGACGTCCTCGGCGTGAAGTACCGCGGCCGCGCGATCAGCGACGTGCTCCGGATGACCGTGGACGACGCCGGCGAGTTCTTCGCCGCCCGGACGGCGCTGGCGCGGCGCCTGCGCGTGCTGCAGGACGTGGGGCTCGGGTACCTCAGGCTCGGGCAGCCGGCGACCACACTCTCCGGCGGCGAGGCGCAGCGGCTCAAGATCGCGGCCGAGCTCGGCGCGCGGGCGACGACGGACATGCTCTACGTGCTCGACGAGCCGACGACCGGGCTGCACCTCGACGACGTCAAGAAGCTCCTGGGCGTGCTCAACCGCCTGGTCGACGCCGGCAACACCGTGCTCGTGGTCGAGCACCACCTCGACGTGATCAAGTCCGCGGACTATGTGATCGACCTCGGGCCGGAGGGCGGCGAGGAGGGCGGCGACGTCGTCGCGGAGGGCACGCCGGAGGCCGTCGCCCAGACGTCCGGCTCCTACACCGGCAAGTTCCTCGCGGAGGTCCTTCCGAAACTCAACGGCAAGAATCGTTAGATTTGAGAGTCTTCCGCGGCTGGACCATCGTCGGCGGGGCGTTTCTCGTCCTCTTCACGGCCTACGGCGCGCAGTACTCCTTCGGCGTCTTCTTCTCGGCGCTCCTCGACGAGTTCCACTGGAGCCGGGCGAGCCTGGCCGGGGCCTTCGCCCTCTACGCGGCCCTCTACAGCGTCTGCGGCTTCCCCGCGGGGCGGCTCACCGACCGCTGGGGGCCGCGCGTCGTGATCGCCGCAGGCGGGCTCTTCCTCGGCGCAGCGCTGGCCGGCATGTCGCTCGTCACCGCGCTCTGGCAGCCGTATGTGCTCTACGGCGTGGTCGCCGCGCTCGGCATGGGCACCGCGTACGTGCCGTGCAACACGACGGTCGTGAAGTGGTTCGTCGCGCGCCGGGGCCTCGCCGTCGGCGTCGCCTCGAGCGGCGGGAGCGTCGGGACGTTCCTGCTGCCGCCCCTCGCCCAGCTCCTCGTGACGGCGGTCGGCTGGCGCACGGCGTACGTGGTCTTCGGCGCCGCCGTCTTCGTGGTCCTGAACCTCGTGGCGCGCGTGATGCGGCGCGATCCGGAGAGCGTCGGGCTCCACCCGGACGGCGCCCCGGGGCCCGTCGGCGCCGCCGGGCCGGGGGAGCCCGCGTGGCCCCTCCGGCGCGCGATACGGACGCGCGCGCTCTGGATGATCGCCGCGACGTTCACCGCGACGTGGATCCCGGTGTTCATCCCCCTCGTTCACCTCGTCCCGTTCACGCGCGATCTCGGCTATTCGCCCCTCACCGGCGCCTGGGTCGTGAGCACGCTCGGCGGCGGCGCCGTGGTCGGCCGGCTCGTCATGGGCGGCGTGTCGGATCGGATCGGGCGCAAGCCCGCCGCCGGGATCGCGATGGTGGTGCAGGCGGTCGGCTTCCTCGGCTTCCTCCTGGCGGGGCACGGTCTCGCCGTCCTCTTCGGCGCCGCGCTCCTCTTCGGCTACTCCTACGGCGCGATCTCGACGCTCTTCCCCGCGATCGTCGGCGACTTCTTCGGCCGCGGCCAGGTGGGCGCGATCGTCGGGTTCCTGTTTGCAGTTGCGGGAGCGATGGCCGGCTGGGGCCCGCTGATCGCCGGCGCCATCTACGACGCGACCGGCGGCTACGCGCTCACGTGGATCCTCTCCGCCGCGGTGAACCTCGTCGCCCTCGCCCTGCTCGTCCTGTCGCAGCCGCCCCGGGTGGATTAGAATCGCGCGGGATGCCGATGGAGATCGCCGGCCTCAAGGTAGAGCGCGCCTCGCCCCGGGTGCCCGAGGACCGCCACCCGATCCTGTTCGTCCACGGGATGTGGGGCGGGAGCTGGATGTGGGACAACTACCTCGGCTTCTTCGCGGGGCGCGGCTATACGTGCTACGCCCTGAACCTGCGCGGCCACCACGGCTCGAAGCCCGTCGCCGACATCGGCCGCGTACCCTTCGCCGACTACGTCATGGACGCGCGCGGCGTCGTCGAGGCGCTCGGCAACCCGATTCTCGTGGGCCACTCGATGGGCGGCCTCCTCGTCCAGAAGCTCGCCGAGCTTCTCGACCCGCCCGCGGTCGTCGCCCTCACGCCCGCCGCGCCGCGCGGGATCTTCCCGCTCTGCACGCTCGAGCTCCTGCGCCTGTCCATGAGGCACGCGCACGAGATGCTGCTGAGCCGGCCGATCAGCCCCTCGCAGGAAGAAGCGGACGCGCTCCTCTTCGGGCGGACGCCCGCGACGGAGCGCCGGCTTGCGTTCGAGCGCCTGGTGCCGGAGTCCGGTCGCATGGCGTTCGACATCGCGATCAAGGGTGCGCCCGTGGACGCGGCGCGCGTTCGCTGCCCGATGCTCGTCGTGGCGGGCCGTGAGGACCGCATCACGCCGGCCACACTGGTGCGGAAGGTCGCGCTGAAGTACGGGGCGGAATTCCGCGTGTATGACGGCCACGCCCACATGGTTCTCACGGAGCCCGGCTGGGAAGAGATTGCACGCGATATGGCCACGTGGCTTGACGGCCGGCGCCTCTCACAGGCCACCCGCG
>JBGPIS010000175.1:0-5865 GCA_041484965.1 Methylomirabilia bacterium | reverse complement strand
CCGCCCTTGACGTTGAACGAGAAGCGCCCGGGCTGGTAGCCGCGCATCCGCGCCTCGGGCGTCCGCGCGAAGAGCGACCGGATGAACGTGAAGACGCCGGTGTAGGTCGCCGGGTTCGAGCGCGGCGTGCGCCCGATCGGCGACTGGTCGATGTCCACGACCTTGTCGATCCGCTGGGCCCCCTCGATGCGGTCGTGCGCTCCTGGGCGGTCCTGCGCGCGGTGCAGCATCTGCGCGAGCGCGCGGTAGAGGATGTCGTTGACGAGCGTGGACTTGCCGGAGCCGGACACGCCCGTCACGCACGTGAAGGTGCCGAGCGGGATCCGCACCGCCATGCCCGTCAGGTTGTGCTCGCGCGGGTTGTGGATCGTGACGGCGTGGCCCGTCCCCTTGCGGCGCGTCGCCGGCACCGGGATCTCGCGCCGCCCGGCGAGGTACTGGCCGGTGAGCGAGTCGGCGTTCGCCACGATCTCGTCGGGGGTGCCGACGGCCACGACGTGGCCACCGAGCTCGCCCGCGCCGGGGCCCAGGTCGACGACGAAGTCGGCCGCGCGGATCGTCTCCTCGTCGTGCTCGACGACGAGCACGGTGTTGCCGAGGTCGCGGAGGCGCTTGAGCGTGTCCAGGAGCCGCCGGTTGTCACGCTGGTGTAATCCAATGGATGGTTCGTCGAGGATGTAGAGCACGCCCACCAGACTCGACCCGATCTGCGTGGCGAGCCGGATGCGCTGTCCTTCCCCTCCTGCCAGCGTGCCCGCGGGCCGGTCGAGCGTGAGGTAGTCGAGCCCGACGTTCATGAGGAAGCCGAGCCGCTCGCGGATCTCCTTCAGGACGCGCCGGGCGATGGCGGCCTCGCGCTCGCCGAGCGCGAGCCCGTCGAAGAACACGGCCGCCCCCTTGATCGTCTGGCGCACGACGTCGGCGATCGAGCGGCCCGCGAGCTTGAAGCCGAGGGACTCCGGGCGCAGGCGCGCGCCCGCGCACGCCGGGCACGGCCGCTCGGCCATGAACTGCTGAATCTCCGCGCGCGTCTCCTCCGACGTCGTCTCCCGGTAGCGGCGCTCGAGCGTGGCGACGACCCCCTCGAAGCCCGCGTCGCGCTCGCCGTGGAGGACGACGTCGCGGACGCTCTTCCGGAGCTCCGCCCACGGGGTCTCGAGGGAGAAGCGGTAGCGCCGGGCGAGCACCTGGAGCGTCTGCCTGAGGTAGGTGGACTCGCGGCCCGCCCACGGGAGCAGCGCGCCCGCCTTGAGCGAGCGCGCGGGGTTCACCAGGCGCTCGGGATCGATTTCGTCGCGCGAGCCGATGCCGCCGCACTCCGCGCACGCGCCGTACGGGTTGTTGAACGAGAACATGCGCGGCGACACCTCGGGCAGCGAGACGCCGCACTCCGCGCAGGCGAGGCGCTCGGAGAACAGCATCGGCTCGCCCGCCTTGCGCCCCTCGGACACGGGCTCCACCTGGACCACGCCGTCGGCCAGGCGCAGCGCGGTCTCGAGCGAGTCGGCGAGGCGCGGCCCGAGGTTGTCGCGCACGACGAGACGGTCCACGACCACCTCGATCGTGTGCTTGCGCTTCCTGTCGAGCTCGATCTCCTCCCCGAGCTCGCGGATGGCGCCGTTGACCCGGACGCGGGTGTACCCCTGGCGCTGGAGGTCGAAGAAGAGCTTCTTGTACTCGCCCTTGCGCCCGCGGACCACGGGCGCCAGCACGAGGAGCCGCGTGCCCGCGGGCTGCGTGAGCACCCGGTCCACCATCTGCTGGACGGTCTGCGCCGAGATCACGCGGT
The DNA here is from genome assembly GCA_041484965.1 of Methylomirabilia bacterium. Taxonomy (GTDB): domain Bacteria; phylum Methylomirabilota; class Methylomirabilia; order Rokubacteriales; family CSP1-6; genus JBGPIS01. Next base: position 4,076 of record JBGPIS010000175.1, on the reverse strand, counting down.
CGCACGACGGGCAGTGGGGCACGCCGACCCGGGCGAAGAGCACGCGGAGGTAATCGTAGATCTCCGTGACGGTGCCGACGGTCGAGCGCGGGTTCTTGGAGGTCGTCTTCTGCTCGATCGAGATCGCGGGCGAGAGGCCCTCGATCGAGTCCACCTCGGGCTTTTCCATCTGCTCGAGGAACTGCCGGGCGTACGCCGACAGCGACTCCACGTAGCGGCGCTGGCCCTCCGCGTAGATGGTGTCGAAGGCCAGCGACGATTTTCCGGAGCCGGAGAGCCCCGTGATCACGACGAGCTGGTCGCGCGGGATCTCGAGATCGATGTTCTTGAGGTTGTGCTCGCGGGCGCCCCTGACGACGATCCTGTCGCTGGCCATGTCGACCTCTTATTGTGTCAGCCCCGCGTGGCCCCGGCAACCCGGCCCGCCCGGCTCGTGAGCCAGGCGAGGGGGCCGGCCACGAGGACCGGGTACGCCCCTGCCGCCGCCGCCCAGGCCGGCAGGCGGCCCGCGCCCGCCCAGAGCGCGGCGAACGCCGCGACGCCGACGAGCGAGCCCGCAAGCCGCGCGGCCCGGCCCCCGCCGGCGAGGCGCGGCGCGCCGGCGGCGGCGGCGAGGCCGCACCCGGCTAAGAAGGTCCCCCAGGCGCTCGCCGGCGCGACGCTCGCCGCGGTCGCCGCCACGAGGAGCGCGACCCAGACCATGGGGGCGCGAGCTTCCCTGCCCGCCGCCGCGGCTGCCGCCCGGACGACGCCGCGCAGGGCGCAGGCGGCGGCGACGAACGCGAGGAGCAGCGCCAGGCCTCCGACGGCGACGAGGAGCCGGCCGGTGAGCGAGGGGCGGACGACCGCGGGCAGCTCGAAGAGCCCGGCGAGCGCGCGGCCGCCGATGGCGAGCTCGGGCGCCGCGTGCGCCCCGTACACGCCCCAGCAGACCGCCGAGAGCACCGACGCCAGCAGGAGCGCGGGAGCGCTCGAGGCGCCGCGCGTGACGAGCGACCCCGGCGGTGAGCTGAGCGCGAGCGCGCCGCCGACCAGCGTCAGCGCCGCGCCGAGGGCATGGACGGCGGCCTGCGGCGAACGCCGTTCGGGCGGGTCAGCCCACACGACGCCCGACACCGGCGCGCCGGGGACCCTCCTGCCCGCCTCGAAGCGCACGTGCGCCCCGGCGTCGAGGACGAGACGGTCGCCGGGGCGCAGCGTCAGCGCGTCGCCGGCCCCGAGCCGCCACTCCCGCGTGACACGCGCGCTGCCGACCTGCTCGATCACCCGGTAGGTCCCGGGGCTCACTGCGGTGACGCGGTGGGCTTCGGTGAAGGCGAAGGTCGTGGGCTCGCGAAGGCGCCGCCCCTCGGTCACCCAGGCGCTGCGCTCGCCGAAGGTGAACGCGGGCGCCGACGCCGCCCGGCTCCACGCGGTCCACGGCGACGCCCCGAGCGCCGCCCCGACGACGACGACGGGCAGTGTGAAGGCCGCGACGGCGCCCCCGAGGAGCGGGCCGAGCGGCAGGCGGGCACCGGGATTGCTCGGACGCCACTCGCTCACGAGGAGTGCGAGCGCGGCGGCGAGGACGGCGGCCTGCCAGCGCCGGAGGCTCAGCGCCTCGGCGACGTCGGCGAGGGCCGTGGCGCTCGCCCACAGTGCCAGACCCGCGCCCGCGAGCGTGGCCAGCGACGCGACGCGGCTCGGCGGCAGGGCGGCGGCGGCCGGCCCGGCGAGGAGCGCGAGGAGCGGTGCCAGGAACGTCGCGAGCGCGACGACCGGCGCGTCGGCCGCGCCCGCAAAGACACGGCCCGCGACCGAGACGAGGACGACCGGCGCCACCCAGACGGCGCCGAGCTCGAGGCCGGCGGAGGGCGCGTCAGGGGCGGGTCTCGTGAGGACGGCGGCGACGAGCGTCGCCGCCACGGGCGCCGCGACCACCGCGAACCACCACAGGAGACCGACGCCGCCGAGCTGGATGGCGCCGGGATCGCCCGGCAGGACGGTCGAGAGCAGCGCGACCCCGAGGAACCCGAGCAGGAGGGCGAACCCGGCGCGACGTCCGGCGCCCATGGACATCGCGCGATTATAGCCTGGGTCGCGCGGCGCCGAGGGAATCGGTATGCTAATGCCCAACGTCTACGCGAGAGGAGACTGGATTGAGCGACGCGATCGAGCGGGTGATGGTGGTGACGGCCCACCCGGACGACTCCGAGTTCGGCGCGGGTGGCACCGTCGCGACGATGGTCAAGCAGGGGCGCGAGGTGACCTACGTCATCGTCACCAACGGCAACAAGGGCTCGGGTGACCGCACGATGACGCCCGAGCGGCTGGCGAAGATTCGCGCGGAGGAGCAGCGGAATGCCGCCCGCACCCTCGGCGTCGCGCGGGTCGAGTTTCTCGGCTACCCCGATTGCGAAGTCGAGGACTCGCGCGACCTCCGGCGCGACGTCACGCGGCAGATCCGCCGGTGGCGGCCCGACCTCGTCATCGCGCAGAACCCACACCGCACGTACAACCTCGGCGCCTCCCACCGGGACCACCGGATCACCGCGGGTGTCGCGCTCGACTGCGTGTACCCGCTGGCGCGCGACCACATGGCCTTCCCCGAGCTGATGCCCGAGTACGAGCCGCACAAGGTCCGGGAGGTCCACCTGATGCAGTGGGAGAACCCGCACGTCGTGGTGGACGTCTCGGACTTCATGGACCTCAAGATCAAGGCCCTCGCCTGCCACGCGAGCCAGTTCAGCGACTTCGCCGCCGTCGAGAAGCGCGTGCGCGAGCGCTCCGCCGAGCTCGGCAAGACGAAGGGCTACGCGTACGCGGAGGCGTTCGACCGCATCGTCATGGCGCGATGACCGACCGCGACCTCGTCGTCGCCTCCCTGCGGGCGACCCCCACCCTCCTCCGCCTCCTCGCCGCCGATCTCACGCCGGAGCAGGCGTGGCGCGCGCCCCGGCCCGGCGAATGGTCCGTCGCGGAGGTGGTCCGCCATCTCGTCGAGGGCGACCGCGACGCCTTCGTCCCGCGGCTCCGCCGGATGCTGGCCGAGACCCGGCCTGTCTTCGAGGCGCGGCGGCCGGAGGCGGGCGACGCGTCCGATCTCGCGACGCTGCGCGACGTCTTCGTGAAGACCCGCGGCCAGGCGGTCGAGCTCCTCGCCGGGCTCGACGCCGCGGGCTGGCGCCGCGAGGGCGTGAGCCCGAGCCGCGGCGCGCTCACCGTCGAGCGCTACGCCCTGACCATGGCCGACCACGACACGGAGCACCTGCGCCAGATCCACGACGCGCGCGCGGCGCTCGGACTGCCGCCGAAGCGCTGTGAGGCGCGCCTGCCGCTGGCGATCCCCGAGATGATCAGCGCGCTGCGCGCGACGCCGGAGCGCGTGGCCGCGCTCGCGAAGGGACTCACCGCCGACCAGCTCCGCCACCGGCCGAAGGCGGGCGAGTGGTCCATGAAGGAGGTGCTCGCCCACCTCCGCGACCTCGAGCGCGATCTCTTCCTGCCGCGGCTCCGCCGCATTCTCGACGAGCACCGGCCGGCGTTCGCATCGTTCGATCCGGACGCGTGGGCCCGCGCGCGCGATCACCGCGAGGGCGTCTTCGAGCAGGATCTGACGGAGTTCGCCGCGGCGCGCGCCCGGACGCTCGCGTTTCTCGCGGCGCTGCCCGACTCGGCCGTGGCGCGCCTGGGGCTCTCGGGCTACTTCGGGCCGGTGACGCTCGCCCAGTACGCGACCCACGTGGTGGACCACGACCTCGAGCATCTCGCCCAGCTGCGCGACTGCCGGGCCTCGGCGGTCGAGTGACCGACAGCCCGGTTCTCTTGAACGCGAGCGTCCGGCGGGTCCAGGACGCGCTCGACGCGCTGGGCGGCGGCCACCGGGTGATCGAGCTCGCGGAGTCCGCGCGCACGGCGGCCGACGCCGCGCGCGCGCTCGGCTGCCGCGTGGACCAGATCGTGAAGTCGCTCGTCTTCCGCGGGCGGCACAGCGAGCGCGCGATCCTCGTCACCGCGAGCGGCGCGAACCGCGTGGACGAGACGAGGGTCGCCGCCCTCGTCGCCGAGCCCGTCGCGAAGGCCGACGCCGACTTCGT
>JBGPIS010000174.1:0-5895 GCA_041484965.1 Methylomirabilia bacterium | reverse complement strand
CGGCCCACCACGCGCTTGGCGTACTGGCCGGGGATCTTGCGCTGCCCCTCCTGCATGAGCACGCCGGCCGCGGTGACCGCGACCATCGCGAAGAGGATGACGCCGAAGACGAAGAGCTTGAGCTCGCCCGTCGTGATCAAGGTGTAGGAGGCGCCGACGGCCGACGGCAGGCGGACGACGATCCCCGCGAAGATGAGCAGCGAGATGCCGTTGCCGATGCCCTTCTCCGAGATCTGCTCGCCCATCCACATGATGAGCGCGGTGCCGGCGGTGAGCGTCACCATCGTCAGGAGCCGGAAGGCCCAGCCGGGCGTCGGCACGATCGAGGTCCCCGTCGGGCTCCGCATGCTCTCGAGGCCGTACGCGATGCCGAGCGCCTGGACGGCCGACAACGCGATCGTGCCGTAACGGGTGTACTGCGTGATCTTCTTCCGCCCCGCCTCCCCCTCCTTGGCGAGCCGCTCGAGCGTCGGGATCACGACCGTCAGGAGCTGGAGGATGATCGACGCCGAGATGTACGGCATGATCCCGAGCGCGAAGATCGACAGCCGCCGGAGGTTGCCGCCCGAGAAGAGGTCGACCATGCCGAGCAGCGTGCCCTGAACCTGGTCGAAGAACTGCGCGAGCGAGGGCCCGTCGATGCCAGGCGTCGGCACGTGGGCACCGATGCGGTAGGCGACGAGCATGCCCGCGGTGAACAGCACGCGGCGCTTCAGCTCGGGGATCTTGAAGACGTTCTGGAAGCTCTGCAGGCCTTCGATCACGATGCCGACACCCGGACGCCGAGCACCTCGACGGTGCCGCCCTTCGCGGCGATCTTGGCGTGCGCCGACTCGCTGACGGCGTGCGCCTTGACGGTGAGCGCGTGGGCGACGTCGCCCTCGCCGAGGATCTTGACTCGCGCGGACGCGCCCTTTTTGATCAGTCCGGCGTTCACGAGGGCGTCCGGATCCACCACCGCGTTCGCGGCGAACCCCCCGAGCGCCTTGAGGTTCACGACGGCGTACTCGGTCTTGCCGCCGTAGGGCACGAAGCCGCGCTTCGGCAGCCGCCGGTAGAGCGGCATCTGGCCGCCCTCGAAGCCGCCGGCCTTGCCGCCGCCCGAGCGGGCCCTCTGGCCCTTGTGGCCTTTCCCCGACGTCTTGCCGTGCCCTGACCCCGGGCCCCGCCCGACCTTCTTGCGCCGCTTCCGGGATCCCGGCGCGGGCCGGAGCTCGTCAAGCTTCATGGTTCACCTGCAGGACGTGGGGCACCTTCGCGATCATGCCCCGCACGGTCGCGTTGTCATCGTGAGTGACCTGCTGCCGTATCCGGCGGAGCCCCAGCGCCTTGACCGTCGCCTCCTGTTTCGGGGAGAGGCCGATGATTGAGCGCGTGAGGGTGATCCTAAGCTTCTGGCTTGCCACCGGCCGCCTCCTCCGCCGCCGCGCCGTCGCCGCGGCGTCGCGCGGCGTGCAGGTCTTGCAATCGCTTGATCTGGCGCAGCGCGTCGAGTGTCGCCTTCAGGACATTGTGCGGGTTGTTCGAGCCGAGCGTCTTCGTGAGGATGTCCTGGACGCCCGCCGCCTCCAGGATCGGCCGCACGGCGCCGCCGGCGATGACGCCGGTGCCCGGCACGGCCGGCTTCAGGAACACGCGGCCCGCGCCGAAGTGGCCCGTGATCTCGCAGGGAATCGTCGTGTCCTTGAGCGGCACGAAGATCAGATCCTTCTTCGCGCGCTCGACCGCCTTGCGGATCGCCTCCGGTACCTCGCGGGCCTTGCCCAGGCCCATGCCCACGTGGCCACGGCCGTCCCCCACGACGACGAGCGCCGTGAACGAGAACCGGCGACCACCCTTGACGACCTTCGCCACGCGGTTGATGGACACCACGCGGTCGTTCAGCTCGAGCACGCTCGGATCGATCTTCGCTTCCGCCACCCGGTTTCTCCTGTCTCTCCGGCTCTAGAACACCAGGCCGCCGGCCCGCGCCGCATCGGCCAGGGCTTTCACCCGTCCGTGGTACTTGTAGCCGCCGCGATCGAACACCACCCGCTCGACGCCCTGCGCCTTGGCCTTCTGCGCGAGGAGCTCGCCGACCGCCTTGGCGGCGCCGACGTTGCCGCCGCTCCGGTGACGCTCCCGGAACTCCTTGCTCCGACTGTCCATCGCCACCACCGTCCGCCCCGCGTCGTCGTCGATGAGCTGCGCGTAGATGTGGTTCAGGCTCCGGAACACCGCCAGCCGTGGCCGCACGGCCGACCCGCGCACGTACCGCCGGATCCGCCGGTGCCGGACGTCGCGCGCGACCCGTCGCTCCTTCGTGATCATTTCGCGCCCGCCTTCTTGCCGACATTCCGGCGGATCACCTCATCGGCGTACTTGATGCCCTTGCCCTTGTAAGGGTCGGGCTTGCGCAGCATGCGCAGGCGCGCCGCCGTCTCGCCCAGCACCGCCTTGTCCGGGCTGCGCAGGGTGATCGCCGTCTGCTTGTCGATCTCTGCCGTCACACCCTCCGGCAGCGGGAAGATCACGGGGTGCGAGTAGCCGAGCGCCAGCTGGATGGCCCGGCCCTGGACCTGAGCCCGGTAGCCGATGCCGACGATCTCGAGCTTCTTCACGAAGCCCTGCGTGACGCCGGCGACCATGTTGGCGACGAGCGCCCGCGCGAGCCCGTGGAGCGCGCGCACCTTGCGGTCGTCGCTCGCCCGGGATATGAGGACCCGGTTGTTCTCGATCTTCGCGCTGATCCCGACGGGCACCGCCTGGACGAGCTTGCCCTTCGGCCCCTCGGCGCGGACCGTCGCGCCCTCCACCTGGACCTTCACGCCCTGCGGGATGGGGATGGGTTGCCGTCCGATCCGCGACATCGCCGGCCCCTACCACACGTAGGCGAGGACTTCCCCGCCCACCTTCTGCTTGCGCGCGTCGCGGCCCGTGACCACGCCCCTCGACGTCGACAGGAGCGCCACGCCCATCCCCGCGAGGATCGACGGGATCTTGTCGTGCGTGACGTAGATCCGCCGGCCCGGCGTCGAGACGCGCACGAGCCCGGAGATCATCTGCTCGTTCCCCGCGCCGTACTTGAGGTAGACGCGGAGCGTGCCCTGCTTGGCGTCCTCGAGCAGCCGGAAGTTCTTGATGAAGCCCTCGTCCTTGAGGAGCTCCGCGAGGCGCACCTTGAGCTTCGAGGCGGGAATGTCCACCTTCTCGTGCTCCGCGCGGCTCGCGTTGCGGATGCGGGTCAGCATGTCGGCGATCGGGTCGGTGCGCATGGCTACCAGCTCGCCTTTATGATGCCGGGGACCTCGCCCTTGAGGGCGAGCTCGCGGAAGCACAGCCGGCACATCTCGAACTTCCGGAGGAAGGCGCGCGGGCGGCCGCAGAGCTTGCACCGGTGATACGCGCGGCTGCTGAACTTCGGCTTCCGTTGCGACTTCACGATGAGGGCGGTCTTGGCCATACGCCTGCTACTCCCTGAACGGCATGCCGAGGTGCGTGAGGAGCGCCTTCGCGTCCTCGTCCGTCCGCGCCGTCGTGACGATGTTGATGTCCATCCCGCGAACCTTGTCGATCTTGTCGTAGACGATCTCCGGGAAGATCAGCTGCTCCCGGAGCCCGAGCGCGTAGTTGCCCCGGCCGTCGAACCCCTTCGGCGGCACGCCCCTGAAGTCGCGGACGCGCGGCAGCGCGACGTTGACTAGCCGATCGAAGAACTCCCACATCCGCGCGCCCCGGATCGTCACCTTCGCGCCGATGGGCACGCCCTCGCGGAGCTTGAAGTTCGCGATCGACTTCTTCGCGCGGGTGACGATCGGCTTCTGCCCGGCGATCGCCTGGAGGTCGGCCGTGGCGAAGTCGAGCACTTTCGCGTTGTCCCGCCCCTCGCCGACGCCCATGCTGATCACGATCTTCTCGAGGCGGGGCACCTGCCAGGGGTTCCGGTACCCGCGCTCCTTCATGAGCGCCGGGACCACCGTCTCGCGGAACGTCACCCTGAGCCGCGCCGGGACCTCACTGGCCCCCTTCGGGCGCCCCTTCGCGACGGACGCGCCCGGCGGCGCGCCCTCGCCCTTCTTCGTCCGGGCCTTCGCCTGGGTGGGCTTGGCGGCTTGCGGCTTCTGCGCTGGCTTCGGCGCGTCCTTGGCCATAGCTCCTAACCCTTGTCGATCGGCTCGCCGCAGCGCTTGCACGCGCGGAGCTTGCGGCCGTCGGCGAGCACCTTGACGCCCGTGCGCACGGCCTTGTCGCACCGGCCGCACACGAGCAGGACGTTCGAGAGCGCCAGCGCGGCCTCGCGCTCGATGATGCCGCCCTGCCGCAGCTTCTGCGTGGGCCGCTGGTGCTTCTTCACCACGTTGATCTTCTCGACGAGCACCCGCCCGGCGGCCGCCAGGACCCGCAGCACCTTGCCGCGCTTGCCGCGCTCCTTGCCGGCGATGACGGCGACCGTGTCGCCGCGTCGGACGTGGACCCGCTGCATCAGATGACCTCCGGCGCCAGAGAGATAATCTTCGTGAACTGGCGCTCCCGAAGCTCGCGCGCGACGGGGCCGAAGATCCGCGTCCCGACCGGGTTCTCGTCGGGCTTGATCAGCACGACCGCGTTGCGGTCGAAGCGGATGTACGACCCGTCCTTTCGCCGCACTTCCTTCACCGTGCGCACGACCACGGCGCGGGCGACCTCACCCTTCTTCACCGTGCCGTCGGGTGCCGCCTCCTTCACGGCCACGATCACCGTGTCGCCGAGCGAGGCGTACCGCTTGTTGGAGCCGCCCATGACGCGGATGCACTGGACCCGCTTCGCCCCGGAGTTGTCCGCGACATCGAGCATGGAGCGCGGTTGGATCATGGGCTAGGACGCGCGGCTCAGGATCTTGCGGATCCGCCAACGCTTCTCCTTCGACATGGGCCGGGTCTCCTCGATCAGCACGCGGTCCCCGACGCGGCTCTCGTTGGTCTCGTCGTGCGCCTTGAGCTTCTTCGACGTCCGGATGACGCGCTGGTACCTCGGATGGCGGTACACCCGCTCGATCCTCACCACCCGCGTCTTCTGCATCGCGTCGCTCACCACGACGCCCTCCCGATTCTTCCGCTCACCCACGCCGCTACCCCTTCCTCTCGCGCAGCACCGTGTTGGCCCGCGCGAGGTCCTTCCGGGCCTGGCCGAGCCGGGACGGGTTCTTCGCCATCCCCATCGACAGATGGAACCGGAGATTGAAGATCTCCTCCGCGAGCTCGCGCGTCTTCTGCACGAGCTCGTCATCGGAGAGATCGCGCCACTTGGCAGCCTTCATCAGGAACTCGCCTCGAGCCATTTCACCGCTCGCCGCGCCGGAGGCACCGTCTCAGTTCGCACCGTCATCACAGCGTCCGTGTGCGCATCACGAACGTGGTCGCGATGCCCATCTTCTGCCCGGCGGTCCGGAACGCCACGCGCGCCACGTCTTCGGGCACGCCCTGCATCTCGTAGATGATCCGGCCCGGCTTCACCACGGCCACCCATTCCTCCGGGTTTCCCTTGCCCTTGCCCATGCGGGTTTCGGCCGGCTTCTTCGTCACCGGTTTGTCGGGGAACACGCGGATCCAGACCTTGCCGCCGCGCTTCAGGCTCCGCGTCAGCGCGACGCGCGCCGCCTCGATTTGGCGATTGGTCACCCAGCCCGGCTCGAGCGCCTTCAGGCCGTACTCGCCGAACGCCAGCGTCGAGCCGCGCTGCGCTTTCCCCTTCATACGCCCGCGCTGGGCCTTCCGGTACTTGACGCGCTTGGGCATCAGCATGGTCGGCCGGCCTTACGACTCCGCGGGCGCGGCGCCGAGCACCTCACCCTTGAAGACCCACACCTTGACGCCGATCGTGCCGTACGTCGTGTGCGCAGTCGCGAGCCCGAAGTCGATGTCGGCGCGGATCGTGTGG
>JBGPIS010000173.1:0-5921 GCA_041484965.1 Methylomirabilia bacterium | reverse complement strand
CTCCTCCTCCTGGCCGGCGCCGGGCTCGCGCGCCTCGGCTGGTATCGCGCCCACGGCGCCTGTCAGGCGAGCGCGTTCGCCGCGATGCTGGTACTCACCATCGTCTGGATGATCCCTCAGCTCCGCTCGGGTTTCGGCCCCGCGCTCGTGCAGGACGGCGCCACGCCGGTGAACCTGGCCGTCGCGGCGCACATCACGCTCGGCAGCGGCGTGCTCGTGCTCGGCGCCTGGGTCATCCTGGTCGCGGCGACCAACGTCGTCCCGCCGCGGTTACGGTTCAAGAGCTACAAGCTCTGGATGCGGACCCTCCTCGGCCTCTGGTGGGCCACCGTCCTGCTCGGCCTCGCGACGTACCGGTTCGCGTGGATGACGTCCTAGGAAGTTTCGGGTACATTCTGACCCCGTGACCATCCGCTGGGACGCCTACCGCGCAGCACTGCCGTCGATCGCGCACGCCGTCGGTCGCACGCCGCTCGTCGAGCTGAACCGCGTGACGGCCGGAATCACGCCGCCCGTCTATCTCAAGCTCGAGTGGTATGGCGCGACGGGCAGCCTCAAGGACCGCATCTACCTTCACATGTTCGAGCGCGCCGAGGCGCGCGGCGACCTCAAGCCCGGCATGCGCGTGCTGGAGTGCTCGACCGGCAACGCCGGCATCGCGTGCGCGTGGGTCGCCGCGGTCACGGGCTATCCCTGCACCGTCGTCATGCCGGAGGGCATGAGCGAGGAGCGGAAGAAGATCATGCGGGCCTACGGCGCCGACCTCGTCTTCACGCCCGGCGGCGAGAGCGACGTGGACCTCTCGCTCGAGCGGCTCGCCTTGATCCGCGCCGCGGACCCGAGGGCGTACTGGGTCCCCGGCCAGTTCGACAACGCCGACAACATCGAGGCCCACTACACGACGACCGGCCCCGAGATCTGGGAGCAGTGCGACGGCCGCCTGGGCGCCTTCGTGGCGTCGCAGGGCAGCGGCGGGACGCTGAGCGGCGTCGGCCGGTTCCTGCGCGAGCGCGACGCGTCGGTGCGGCTCTACGCGGTCGAGCCCGACGAGTGCGCGCTCCTCGCGCGGCGCCAGTGGGGCCCGCACGGCATCGAGGGGATCGGCGATGGCTTCATCCCCCTGAACCTCGACGTCGCGCTCCTCTCGGGCGTCATCACCACGACGACGGCTGAGTCCATCGAGATGGCGCGCCGGCTCTCGCGTGAGGAGGGGATCTTCTGCGGCATCTCGACCGGCTGCAACGTCGCCGCCGCGCTGAAGCTGGCCCGCCGCCACCCGGAGCTCGCCTCGATCGTGACGATGGCGAACGACACGGGCCAGCGTTACTTCACGACCGCGCTCTGCGGCGAGGCCAAGCGCGTGGACGTCCCCGAGCGCCCACATCCGATGGACGAGCGCACGCGCCGCGAGCTCGACCGCCACCAGCCGCGCTGGGAGGTCCTCACCTGAACCCGCGCGAGTACGACTTCGTCGCCGCCCGCCGTCGGATCGAGGCGAAGGCGAAGTCGGCGGCAGAGAAGCTGACGACGCTCGAGGACGCCGTCTCCCGCGTGAAGGACGGCGACCACGTCGCCGCCGGAGGCTGCCTCTTCTCGCGGACGCCCCTGGCACTCGTGCGCGAGGTGCTCCGCCAGCGCCGGCGCGGCCTCACCCTCGCGCGCAACCTCACCTGCACGGAGGGCGAGTTCCTCATGGTCGCGGGCGCGGTGGAGCGCATCGTCACCGCGTGGATGTCCATCGGGCTCCCGTGGGGCGTGTCGAAGATCATGCGCCACTACGTCGAGTCGGGGACGGTCGCCCTCGAGGAGTGGAGCCACCTGGCGCTCGGCCTGCGCTTCCGCGCCGGCGCGATGGGCGTCCCGTTTCTCCCGGCGCTCACGATGCTCGGCTCGGACCTCATGGCGGTGGGCGCGATGAAGACCCTCCAGGACCCCTACACCGGCGAGACGCTCGCCGCGGTCCCCGCGCTCTTCCCCGACGTCGCGCTCCTTCACGTCCACCGCGCGGACCGCTTCGGCAATTGCCAGATCGACGGCTACCCGCACATGGACGCCGACATCGCGCGCGCCGCCACGACGGTGGTCGTGACGACGGAGGAGATCGTCTCCGAGGAGGAGACGCGGCGGCACCCGGACCGCACCGTGGTCCCGGGCTTCCTGGTCGACGCGCTCGTCCACGTCCCGTTCGGGTCGTTCCCCCACGAGTGCTACGGGCTCTACGAGGCGGACTTCGACCATTTCGCCGAGTACACGGCCGCGATCGACGCCCGTGGCCCCGGGGCGGTCGCCGACTACCTCGAGCGCTACGCGTACGCGCCGCCGACCTGGGGCGACTACCTCGATCTCTTCGGCGGCGAGCGCCTCGCGCGCCAGGCCCGGCGCGCGCGCGAGCTCACGCACGTATGAAGCCCCGGGCACCTCGCTCAGCCCACCCACGGGTCTCGCCGTCCTCGCGGACCCCGCTACAATGACCCCTTCGGAACTCCTGGCGGTCATCGCCTCGCGCCAGCTCCGCGACGACACAATCGTGTTCGCCGGCGTGGGCGTGCCGCTCCTGGCCGCGGCGCTCGCCAGGCGGCGCCACGCGCCGCGGCTCACGCTGGTCATCGAGGGCGGGATCATCGGACCCGAGATCGCGCCGGGGCGGCTGCCGGTCTCCACCAACGAGATGCGCGCGGGCCGGCGGGCGACGATGCTGCCGGGGATCACCGACGCCTTCCTCTTCGCGCAACGGGGCTTCGTGGACGTGGGCTTCATGGGCGGCGCCCAGATCGACCGGTACGGCAACATCAACACGACCGCGATCGGCGACTACTGGAAGCCGAAGGTGCGGCTGCCGGGGACGGGAGGGGCCAACGACATCGCCTCGCTCTGCCGCGAGGTCATCATCGTCACGCCGCACGAGAAGCGGCGCTTCGTCGAGCGCGTGGACTTCGTCACGAGCCCCGCGTGGCTCCGGGGCGACGGCTCGCGCCGGGCCGCCGGCCTCCTCTTCGGCGGCGTCTCGCGGGTCGTCACCACGCTCGGCATCCTCGGCTTCGACCCCGAGTCCAAGCGCATGCGCATCGAGGCGACGCACCCCGGTGTCTCCGTCGCCGACATGAAGGCGAACACCGGGTTCGAGCTTCTCCCCGCGCCGAGCATCGAGACCACCGAACCGCCATCGGCGGACGAGCTCGAGATGCTCCGCGCCCTCGACCCCGAGCGCCGGTTCCTCGGCTAGCAGCCATGGACTGGGGGCTCGCGATCAGGAACTTCGTCGGGCCGGCGGAGACGCCCGACGTGGACGCGATCCTCGCGTACGCCGAGCGCGCCGAGGCGCTCGGCTTCGAGTCGCTCTGGGCGTGGGACCACGTGATCCTCGGGGTCGAGCCGGCGTTCCCCATCCTCGACGCCGTCGGCATCCTCACCGCCATCGCGGCGCGGACCGACCGGATCAAGCTCGGCACCGGCGTCATGGTGCTCCCGCTCCGCAACCCCACGGTCGCGGCGAAGACGCTCGGCACGCTCGACGTCGTCTCCAAGGGTCGCCTCATCCTCGGCGTCGCCGCCGGCTGGTACGCGCGCGAGTTCGACGCGGTCGGCGTTCCCTTCAAGCAGCGCGGCAGGCTCTTCGAGCGGAACCTCGAGATCCTGACGCGGCTCTGGACCGAGGACCGCGTGAGCCTCCAGGCGGACGAGTTCAATCTGCGCGAGGCCGTCATGCGGCCCAGGACGGTGCAGCGGCCGCGGCCGCAAATCCTGATCGGCGGGTACGTCGACGCCGTCCTCAAAAGGGTCGCGACGAAGGGCGACGGCTGGCTCACCTATTTCTACACGTCCGAGAGCTACCGGAAGTCGTGGGCGAAGATCGTGGGCTTCGCCCGCGAAGCCGGACGTGACCCGAAGACGCTCACGGGCACCAACCAGCTCGCGATCTACGTCGGTCGCTCGCGCGCCGAGACCGAAGCCCCGCTGCGCCAGTGGCTCCAGACCGAGTGGGACGTGGCCGCGTGGAGCGAGTCCACGATCGAGCACGCGATCCGCGGCAGCGTGGACGAGTGCGTCGCGCAGCTGCGGGAGCACGTGGCGTGCGGCGTGGACCGGATCATCCTGATCCCCTACCGCTACCAGCCCGAGCAGGTCGAAACCATCGCCAGCCAGGTTCTCCCGAGGCTCGCCTGAGCAGCCGCCGCGAGACCTTCGAGCGCGTGCTGGCACCCGAGCCCGGGCGGACGGCGCTCCTCGTCGTCGACATGCAGCGCGGGTTCCTCGACCCCGGCGAGGCGATGGCCGTCCCGCAGGCGCGGGAGATCGTGCCGGCGATCCGCGCCCTCGTCGACCTCTTCCGGGCCAAGCGCCTCCCCGTGGTCTTCACCGAGTTCGTGTACGGGGAGCAGGTGCCGCTGCTCCTCGGCGACCTGCATCCCGAGCATAAGCGCGCCACGCCGGGCGCGGCCCGCGGCTTCGGGATTCCGTCCTCCGCGTGCCTGGAGGGAACCGAGAGCGCCGACACGGTCCCCGACCTCGCGCCCCGGCCGGGCGAGCTGGTCGTCCGCAAGCGCTGGTACGACGGATTCGCCGGGACGCCGCTCGACGGCGCGCTGCGCTCCCGCGGCGTGACATCGCTCGTCGTCACCGGTACGATGACGGACATCTGCGTGCTGGCGACGGTGATCGGCGCGCTCCACCGGGAGTACCGGGTCACCGTGGTCGAGGACGGCGTGGCCACCCTCTGGCCCGAGATCCAGCGCGCGACTCTTGATATCATCGGGCGGGCGTACGGGCGCGTCGTGACGGGCAAGGACGTCGCCGACCAGATCTCGAGGTGGTGAGGAGGCCGTGATGAGCCAGCCGCTGCGCTTCTCGGGCATCATGCCGGCCAACCTGCTCCCCTTCAAGGCCGATCTCTCGATCGACGAGACCGCGTACCGGAGGCACCTCCGCTGGCTCGCCGACACGCGCGGCGTCACCGGGATCGTCGCCAACGGCCATGCCGCCGAGGTGTCGTCGCTCACCCGCGAGGAGCGCCGGCGCGCCCTCGCCGTCGCGCGCGACGAGGTCGGCACCACGTGCCCCGTGGTCGCCGGCGTCTACGCGGACGGCACGGCGGAGGCGGTCGGGCTGGCGCGCGACGCGAAGGCCGAGGGGGCGGCCGGGGTCCTCGTGTTTCCCCCGACGCTCTTCATGTGGGGCGCCCAGCAGAAGCCCGACATGGTGATCCGCCACTTCTCGGAGATCGCCGAGAAGGCCGACCTCCCGATCATCGTCTTCGAGTACCCGCCGGCCTCCGGCATCGGCTACGCGCCGGACACGCTGGCGAGGCTGGCGGACATTCCACACGTCGCCGCCGTGAAGGACTGGTCGAACGAGATCGTCGCGTTCGAGAGTAATCTGCGCGCGGTCCGCGCCACGGGCCGGACCGTCGCGATGCTCTCCTCGTTCACGATGTCGCTGATGGCGACGTTCGTGCTCGGGGCCGACGGCGCGATCTCGGGCATGGGGAGCGTCGCCGCCGACCTCCAGGCGGATTTGTTCGCGGCGTGCCAGAAGGGCGATCTCGAGGGCGCACGCGCCGTCAACGAGCGCCTGGCTCCGCTCGTGAGCGTCTTCTACGCGCCTCCGTTCGTGGACATGCACAACCGCATGAAGGAGGCGCTCGTGCTGCTCGGGCGCCTCCCCGCCGCGCACGTGCGCCCGCCGCTCACGCCCGTGAGCGCGGGCGAGCGCGAGGCGATCCGCCGCGCGCTGGCTGCGGCGGGCCTCGACGCACAGCGGCATTAGCCCCCACAAGGCCGTATCCGGCGCTGACGAAACACGCTAGCCTGGATTATTCACGAACGATGAAAGAGAAGAGCCACCGAGTCTCCCGGAGGTGCTATAGAAGCGGTGTCGACGCGCTTCGCGGCACTCACACGAGGAGGCTCGATGGCTACAGAGTG
>JBGPIS010000172.1:0-5925 GCA_041484965.1 Methylomirabilia bacterium | reverse complement strand
GCACCGCCCGCTGGACCTCGGCCAGTACGACTACTTCCATCCGACGTTCCTCTACGAGTCGCTGTGGGACTTGCTCGTCTTCGGCCTTCTCGTCGGCTGGATCCGCCCGCGGCTCGGCGCCCGGCCCGGCGCGGTCTTCTTCTGCTACCTCGGCCTCTACTCGGTCGGCCGCTTCGCGATCGAGGCGCTCCGGCTCGACAGCTTCTGGCTGGGGGCCGTCCGGGTGCCCCAGCTCGCGAGCGTCGTGGGCGTGCTGATCGCGATCGTGGGCGTCGCCCGGGCGCGCCGCCGCTCGTTGCCCGCCGCGCACTGACGCGAGGCGGCGCTCGATGCAGCTCGAGCAGGTCGGCCCCTATCTCTGGCGGATCCCGCGGGACGAGGCGCGCGGCATGCGCGTGCCGGGTCTCGTCGTCGCCGACGCGCTGCTGATCGCGGCGATCCGGACCGACGCGTCGCTCGAGCAGCTCGCCAACGCTGCCACGCTGCCCGGGATCGTCAAGGCGGCGCTCGCGATGCCCGACATCCATCAGGGCTACGGGCTCCCCGTCGGCGGCGTGGTCGCGACCGACGCTGAGCACGGCGTCGTCAGCCCGGGTGCGATCGGCTTCGACATCAACTGTGGCGTCCGGCTCCTGCGCACGGGACTCGAGGCGGCCGAGCTCGCGCCGCGGATGCGGGCGCTGATCGACCGCCTCTACGAGGCGATCCCCACGGGCGTCGGTTCCCGGGGGTCGCTGAGCCTCGACGCCCGGACGCTCGACGACGTCCTGGCGCGTGGGGCGGCCTGGGCCGTGAGCGCCGGCTACGGCGTGGCGGAGGACGTCGAGAGGATCGAGTCCCAGGGCGGGCTCGACGGAGCCGATCCCGGCCACGTCTCCGACCGCGCACGCGAGCGCGGGCGGCGGCAGCTCGGCACGCTCGGGTCGGGCAACCACTTCCTCGAAGTCCAGGTGGTGGACGAGGTGCACGACGCCGCGGCCGCGGCGCGGCTCGGGGTCCATGCGGGGCAGGTGACCTTGATGATCCACACGGGCTCGCGCGGCCTCGGCCACCAGGTATGCACGGACTCCCTTGCCGTCGCCGGCTTGGCGCTCAGGCGCTACGGGATCACCGTGCCCGACCGCCAGCTCGCCTGCGCTCCCGCCGGCTCCGACGAGGCCCGTGCGTACCTCGGCGCGATGCGGGCGGCGGCCAACTTCGCCTTCGCCAACCGCCAGGTGCTGACCCACCGGGCGCGCGCGGTCGTCGCGCAGGCGCTCGGCATGGGCGCACGCGACCTCGACGTGACCGTCGTCTACGACGTCGCGCACAACATCGCGAAGGTCGAGGAGCACCTCGTGGACGGCGTCACCCGCCGCCTGCTCGTGCACCGCAAGGGCGCGACCCGCGCGTTCCCCGGCCAGCCGGTGATCGTGCCGGGGGACATGGGCCGCTACTCGTACCTGCTGCTCGGTACCGAGATCGCGATGCGCGAGACGTTCGGAAGCACCTGCCACGGTGCCGGCCGGCTCCTGAGCCGCACGGCGGCGGTGAAGGCGGCGCGCGGCCGGCGGATCGACGCGGAGCTCCTCGCGCGCGGCGTGGTCGTGCGGGCGACCGGCAGGGACGCGCTCGCCGAGGAGATGCCGGAGGCGTACAAGGACGTGAGGGACGTGGTCGAGGTCGTCCATCGCTTCGGCATCTCGACGCGCGTGGCGCGTCTGCGCCCGCTCGGGGTCATCAAGGGCTGAGGAACCGCGTGGTAGACTAATGCGATGTCCTGGACGCTGAAGAAGAAAGCCCAGGCGCTGCTCGCCCAGGAGCAGGGCACGGTGCGCAAGGACTGGGGCGGGAAGGTTTCCGTCGCCCTCGTCTATCCCAACACGTACGCCGTCGGGATGTCGAATCTCGGCTTCCAGACCATCTACCGGCATCTGAACGCGCTGCCCGACGTCGTGTGCGAGCGCGTGTTCCTGCCCGACCCCGAGGACATCGACGAGCTCCGGCGGAGCGGCCAGGCGCCGTTCTCGCTCGAGTCGCTACGGCCCCTGACCGACTTCCACCTGGTGGGCTTCTCGGTCACGTACGAGGGCGACTACATCAACGTGCTGCGCCTCCTCGGGCTCGCCGGCATCCCGCTCCGCGCGGCCGCCCGGCGGCCCCGCGACCCGCTCGTGCTGATGGGGGGCGTGTGCGCGTTTTCCAATCCGGAGCCCGTCGCGCCCTTCATGGACCTCATCGCGGTGGGCGAGGGCGAGGAGCTGGTCGTCGAGCTGATCGCGCGCTACCGCGACGCGTCCGGGGACCGCGAGGGCCTCCTCGACGCGCTCGCGTCGGTCGAGGGGATCTACGTCCCCGAGCGCTACGACGTCGCGTACGCCCTCGACGGGACGCTCGCGGCGGTGACGCCCCGGCCCGGCGCGGCGCGCATCGTCGCCAAACGGCGCCTCAAGAACGTCGACGCGTTCGAGACGATCGCGACGGTCAAGACGCCGCGGGCCGAGTATGGTCACATGGCGCTGCTCGAGGTGGGCAAGGGCTGCGGCCGCGGCTGCCGCTTCTGTCTCGAGGGTCAGGTCTACAGGCCCGTCCGCCACCGCGGCCTTGACGCCCTCCGGGAGACCGTCGCCGCGATGGCGAAGAGCGGCGAGACGCGCGTCGGGCTCGTGGGCGCGTGCGTGTCCGACTATCCGTGGATCGGCGACCTGCTCAAGATCGTCGAGGAGAACGGGATGGAGCTGTCCATCTCGTCCATCCGCGCCGACAGCCTCACCGACGGCCTCGTCGCCGCGCTCGCCCGCGGCGGCCACCGGACGCTCACGGTGGCGCCGGAGGCCGGCACCGAGCGGCTCCGACGGGCCATTCGCAAGGCGATCACCGACGAGCAGATCATGGCCGCGTGCGACCTCGTCCGCGCCCACGGGGTTCCGAACCTCAAGACCTACTTCATGATCGGCCAGCCGACGGAGACGCGCGAAGACGTCGAGGCGATCCCGGCGTTGGCGGAGAAGATGCTCGAGCGTCTGCGCGTGCCGGCACCGTCCGGCCACCCGTTCGGGCGGCTCACGCTCTCGATCTCGTCGTTCGTGCCGAAGCCGTGGACGCCGTTCCAGTGGGCGCCCTTCGACGGTGCCCCGTCGCTCCAGGCGAAGCTCGAGGTGATCAAGCACGGCGTCCGGCGCTTCTCGAACGTGCGCGTGCTCCACGAGAACCCGCGCGAGGCCGCGCTCCAGTCCCTGCTGGCGCGGGGCGACCGGCGCGTGGCCGACTTTCTCGAGCTCGCGGCGTCCCTCGAGGGCGACTGGCGGCGGGCGCTCCGGGAGTGGGAGGGCGACCCCGCCTTCTACACCACGCGGGCCCGCTCCACGGAGGAGCGGCTGCCGTGGGATCAGTTCGACGTCGGCGTCAAGAAGGCCGGGCTCATCCGCGAATGGGAGCGGGCCCAGGTCGAGGGCGCCGTCACCGCCGGAGCCCCCTGATGCGACTCGACGACACGTACGGGCGACCGCTCCGGAACCTCCGGATCTCCGTCACCGACCGGTGCAACCTCCGCTGCGGGTACTGCATGCCGGAGGAGGACTACGTCTGGCTCCCGCGCGAGCAGATCCTCCACTTCGGGGAGATCGCGGCGCTGGCCGAGGTGTTCATGGACCTCGGCGTGGACAAGGTCCGGCTCACGGGCGGCGAGCCGCTCGTGCGCCGCGACTTCCCGCGACTGGTCCGCATGCTCGCGGCAAAGCCGCGGCTGCGCGACCTCGCGATGACGACCAACGGTGTCCTGCTTGCCGAGCACGCCGAGGCCCTGAAGGCCGCGGGGCTCCACCGCGTCACGGTGAGCCTCGACACGCTCCGGCCGGACCGCTTCACGGCGCTCACGCGCCGGACGACCCACGCCCAGGTCCTCGAAGGGATCGCCGCGGTCCCGCGCGCCGGCTTCACGGGAACGAAGCTCGACACCGTCGTGATGCGCGGCGTGAACGACGACGAGCTCGCCGAC
Organism: Methylomirabilia bacterium; assembly: GCA_041484965.1. GTDB lineage: Bacteria > Methylomirabilota > Methylomirabilia > Rokubacteriales > CSP1-6 > JBGPIS01. The sequence continues at coordinate 1,949 of JBGPIS010000172.1, read as the reverse complement.
CTGATCGAGTACGGCAAGACGGTCGCCGCCGAGGTCCGCTTCATCGAGTACATGGACGTGGGCGGCGCGACGCGCTGGTCGATGGACCAGGTCGTGAGCCGCGCCGACATGCTCGCGATCCTCGGCCGGCGGTACGGGACGATCGCGCCGCTCGTCGAGGAGAGCACGGCGCCGGCGGACCGGTACGCGCTGCCGGACGGGACCGTCTTCGGGATCATCTCGTCCACGACGGCGCCGTTCTGTTCGAGCTGCGACCGGAGCCGGCTGACGGCGGACGGCATGTGGTACCTCTGCCTCTACGCCCAGCACGGCACCGATCTGCGCGGTCCCTTCCGGCGAGGCGTGAGCGTGGAGGAGCTTCGGGCGCTGATCGCCGCGGCGTGGCGACCGCGCGCGGACCGGGGCGCCGAGCAGCGCCTGGCGCTCCGCGATCGCCAGCCGCTCGTGCAGCTCGCGCGGCTCAAGCAGGACCCGCACCTGGAGATGCACACCCGCGGCGGCTGAGGCCGCGAGGAGGGACGCCCGTGAGTTCGCCTGACACGACGAAGATCGACGTCCAGGAGCGCGGGGCCAACCAGCAGACCTCCGACCGCCGCCTCTACATGCAGCTCCACGCGTTCGGCGGCTGCCTCGACGCAAAGCCGCTGACGCGGGCCCTCGAGTCGAGCCGCCTCGAGGCCGTGCTCTACGAGGACGTCAACGACCCGCGGGGGATCGGCGTGCTCGCGATGAGCGAGGACCCGGCGTTCTTCGTGCACGGGCTCCGCGAGCTTCTGAACGCGGAGCCCTTCACCTCGCTCGCGCACAAGCCGGAACTCACGATGTTCGGCCGGACGTACGCGTCGGGGTTCGAGGCGGACCTCGAGGAGTGGCTCCTGCGCCGGCCGCGGCGCGCGGCCCTGAGCCCGGCGTGGCCGTGGGGGATCTGGTACCCGCTGCGCCGCACGGGCGCGTTCGGCCGGCTCTCGCCCCAGGAGCAGGGCGCCATCATCCGGGAGCACAGTGTGCTGGGCCGCGCCTACGGCGACGCCGACCTCGCCCACGACATCCGGCTCGCCTGCCACGGTCTCGACGCGCACGACAACGACTTCGTCATCGGCCTGGTCGGGCGCGAGCTGCACCCGCTCTCCCACCTCGTGCAGACCATGCGGAAGACGGTGCAGACCGCGCAGTACATCCAGACGCTGGGCCCGTTCTTCATCGGCCACGCGCTCTGGCAGAGCCCGCTCGGCGGGCTCGGGACGCGAGGAACCGGCTAGGGGAGGGGAGCAGGCAGGTCGGACTTGCCCATCAGGTAGAGGTCCGCGCCCCGCGCGGCGGAGCGGCCCTCGGCGATCGCCCAGACGATCAGCGACTGGCCGCGCTGCATGTCGCCGCACGCGAACACGCCCGGTACGCTCGTCATCCAGTTCGCGTCGCGCCAGACGTTGCCGCGCTCGGTGAGCTTGACGCCGAGATCGGTCAGCAGGCCCGGCCGCTCGGCGCCGAGGAAACCCATGGCCAGCAGCACGAGATCGACGTCCAGCGTGAATTCCGAGCCCGGGACGGGCTTGAAGTCCAGGCGCCCGCCCTCGCGCACCATCTCGACCTGCACGGCGTGGAGCTGCCGGACGCGGCCCTCGGCATCGCCGGTGAAGCGCTGAGTCGACACGGAGTAGACGCGGTCGCCGCCCTCCTCGTGGGCCGGGGAGACGCGGAAGATGTTCGGCCACTGCGGCCACGGGTTGTCGGGGGCTCGCGTGTCGGGCGGCCGGGGCAGCAGCTCGAACTGGTGCACGGCGACCGCGCCCTGCCGGTGCACCGTGCCGAGGCAGTCCGCGCCGGTGTCGCCCCCGCCGATGATCACCACGCGCTTGCCCTTCGCGGTGATGAACTCGCGGTCCGGGACCGCGTCGCCCTCCGAGCGCCGGTTCTGGAGCGTCAGGTAGTCCATCGCGAAGTGGATGCCG
>JBGPIS010000171.1:0-5957 GCA_041484965.1 Methylomirabilia bacterium | reverse complement strand
GTGTAGAGCCACGCCCGGCAGTTGGTGCCTGGGTTGAAGCGATGGAAGTTCCTGAACGCCCGGAGACACGTCTCCTGGACGACGTCCTCCGCGTCGGCGCGGTTGCGGGTGAGCCTGAGCGCGGTCTGGTAGAGGCCGTCGAGGTGGACGAGCGCCACCTGCTCGAACTCGTCCCTGGCGTCGCCTCCAGCGTTCCAGCGGATCAGGGCCCCCTCCTCCGTCGTCGACGTCATCATAGTAAACCGCTCGCCCATCGCTTCTATTCCGGGGGTCCTTGGCCGTGAGCGTGTTCGACAAGAAGGAGAACTAAGGCTAGAGATCGCGGGCAGCGGGCAGGTGAGGGAGCGACGTCGCGGCGCGCACGCCCCGGCAGATCGCGCGGGCGACGGCGTCCGCCGCGGCAAGCCCGAGGCGCGTCGGATCCGCGGGCAGGTCGCCCACCGAGAGCGCGAAGAGCGTGTCGCCGTCGAACGCCGTGTGGGGCGGCGACAGCGCGCGGGCGAAGCCCAGCATCCCGAGCGCCGCCAGCTTCGCGGCGCCGGGGCGGTCGAGCCGCGCGTTGGTCGCGATCACGCCGATCGTCGTGTGCTCGGGCGCCGCGAAGCGGGGAAACGCGCCGCCCGCGCGGAGCGCCTGCGCCGTGTCGATGAGCCGGCGCCCCCCGGGGGCGTCGCGCGTCCCGGCGACGAGCGCGCCGGTGTCCGGATCGCGCACGTCGCCGACCGCGTTGACCGCGACGAGCGCTCCCACGATCACCGCGTCCACGCGCGCGCAGGCGCTGCCGATCCCGCCACGCATCGCGCGCGCGATGCCGTGGAGCTTGCCGACGCTCGCCCCGGCGCCGGCGCCCACGTTCCCTTCGGCGACCGGGCCGGGGGCGGCGCGCGCCGCGGCCTCGTAGCCCATCTCGCGCGTGGGCCGCACGCGCCCATCGCCCACGTTCAGGTCGAAGAGGAACGCGCCGGGCACGTGCGGCACCGCGGTCGGGCCCGCCGCGAAGCCGACGCCGCGCTCCTCGAGATAACGCAGGACGCCCCAGATCGCCTCGCCGCCGAAGCGGCTGCCGCCGCCGAGGACGACGCCGTTGACGGTGGGGACGAGGTGGCCCGGGTCGAGGTAGTCCAGGCCGACGACGTCGTTGGCGCCGCCGCGCAGCGCGACGCCGCAGGTGGCGGGGCGCTCCGTGAGGACGACGGTGACGCCGGTGAGCGCCACGGGGTCGGTCGCGTGGCCGACCGTGAGGCCGGGCACCTCGGTGATCACGCGCCGGGCTTGCGGCTCACGTCCGCGGCCGAGAGGCGTCCCGAGGCGACCTCGCCCGCGAGCTCGAGCGCTCGCTGCGCCAGGCCGCGGGCGAGCGGATGGCGGCGCGCGTCGGCCCCGTCGTCGGCGAGCTGCGCTGCGGCGGCCCGCGCGAGCGCGGCCGGAGCCGGGCGCGCCGTGGCGTCGAAGACGAAGGCCATCTCGGCCGACCGTCGCGCCCAGCGGCGCCGTGCCTCGGGGGTGAGCTCGCGCTCGACGACGCGGTCCACGATCGCGTCCTGGCGCTCGGCCTTGACCTGGTCGGACACGACCAGACGGCTCGTGCGCGCCGCGAGGAGCTCGAGCGCGTCGGCCTGGACCGCTTCGGGCTCGAAGAACCAGCCGGCCAGCTCGGGCAGCTCGAGCAGCTCGGCCGAACGCTCGACGAGCGCCGGATCCGCGGGGGGCAGGGGAGGCGGCGCCGGCACGGTCGCGGTCTCGAACAGGCGCTCCCAGCGCCCGAAGGCCGCGGGCGGCGCGGTGCCCGTCGCGCGGTGGAGCGCCAGCGCCTCGGCGACGAGCCCGGTGCCGCGCGCCGGCTCCGTCTCGAGCCACGGGAGCTTCTGCGAGGCGCGGAGCGCCACGAGCTCGGCCTCGAGCCGCTTCTTCGTGATCTCGCCCCCCGCCACCTCGACGATGCCGACGGTGTCGTTGACGATGAGCGAGCAGAGCCGCGCGCCACCGAGGCCGCCCTCGAAGAGAATCCACGCCGCGCGCGAGCCGCTGCCGTCGATGCCGGAGATCCAGGCGCGCGTCGCGCGGTCGGGTTGGTACTCGACGACGGGCCGCGGCGCGGGCCGGGCCGGCGGCGCGATGCCCCGCTGCGAGAGCCGGTAGAGCGCCCGCTTCGCCGCCCGGCGCACGACGCGCTCGCCGGGGCTGGCCGCGAGCGCCAAGAGGGCCGGGAGCGCGTCGGCGCCGTGCTCGCCGGCGAAGGCGCGGAGTGCGCCGTCTAGCGCGACTTCGCTGAGGCCGCGTAGGCGCTCCACGTCGAGCGCCGGCGCGCTCATCCGAAGTTCAGCCGGAAGAACGGGTGCTGCGGATGGTCGCGGAAGTGGACCTTGCGCGCGTATTCGAGCACGTCGACGTAGCGCTCGAAGCGGTCGGCGAGCCGTCGGTAGAGCGGCGCGGACAACCCCGACCGGGCGCTCGCGCGGTTGTGCTCGGAGACGAAGTGGTAGGCGCGCTTGCCCTGCACGATGTAGTAGTTGGCCGACGCCGCGCGATCCACGCGCTCGCGGAAGAGCCCGGTCATGAAGAGCGTGAAGTCGCCGATGTGCCGGCGCAGCGCGACCTCGCGCTCGGGCTCGAAGCCCGCCACGTCGTTGCGCCACGCCGCCTGCGTCTCGAGCAGCATGTCCACGACCGTCTCGAGCCGCGGTACCGCTACGCCGCGCGGGTAGAGGTTTTCCGTGCGCGCGAAGCGGGTGAGGAGGTCGGCCAGGTACGGAGAGGCCGGGTCGTCGCCGAGCGCCAGGTCGCGAAGGCTCGCGCCGAGCGCGCGGTCGAAGAACGATCGGAGCTCCACGGCTCGGATTCTAGCAGATCTGCTAGAATCCGAGCCCGTGGCCGACCGTCCTCACGCCAAGCTCCCGTGGATGCTCGTCGCGGCGAGCGTGCTGCTCGCCGCGCTCCTGCTCTACGTGCTCTTCATCGGCTATCTCCCGGCCACGCACAGGGTAACGGGCCTCGAGCGCGAGCTAAAGGATCTCTACAAGCGCGCGACGGAGCTCGAGACCAAGCTTGCCCAGCAGGATCAGCGGTACGCGCTCCGCGAGCAGCAGCTCGCGGCACTCACCGACGAGCGTGACGCGCTCGTCAAGCGCCTCGAGGACCTCGAGCGCGAGCTGGCGGCGCTGCGCCGGCGGCGCTAGCCCGCCCCGCCCGCGCGGCGGCGCTTTCGCCTGGTCGGGCCTGTGGCCACCATGTTGGCCTTGCCGCTTGCGAGCTGCGCCAGAGGGATGACCGTCACGCGGCGGTCCAGATCGTAGCGCAGATCCCCGGGATAGAGGACCGTGAGGTGTTCCAGCCCGAGGTCCGTGAGGGCGATGCGCATGGAGGCGGTCAGACGCGGGGCGTCCTGGAACTTCACCTCCACGCCGTACCGGCGTCCGCTCTTGAGGAGGAGGAGATCCAGCTCGGCTCCGGTATGCGTGGCCCAGAAGTACGCGGCGTCCGGCCGGACCACTCTCAGGGTCTCTTCGATGGCGTAGCCCTCCCATGAGGCGCCCACCTTGGGGTGGGAGACAATCTCGCGCTCGGAGGCGAGCCCGAGCAGAGCGTGCAGCAGGCCGCTGTCCCGCACGTAGACCTTCGGAGCCTTCACCTGCCGCTTCTTGAGGTTCTCGTGCCAGGGCTGGAGCTGCCGGACCATGAACAGCCCGGCCAGGAGGTCCACGTAGCGCCGCGCGGTGGGCTCGGTGACACCGAGAGAACGGGCCGCCTCGGCCGCGTTCCAGACGCCGCCATGGTAGTGGGCGAGCATGGTCCAGAACCGGAACAGGGTGGCGGCCGGGATGGTGATGCCGAGCTGCGGCAGGTCGCGCTCGAGATAGGTGTGGATGAACTGCTGGCGCCAGACGAAGCTCGCCTGCTCCGAGCGCCCGAGGTACGCGGGCGGGAACCCTCCCCGCCTCCAGTGCCGTCGAAGCGCGGCCGGGCCCAGCTCGTCCAGCCCGAATCCGCTCAGGGTGACCGTCTCCAGCCTCCCCGCCAGCGTCTCCGGGGACTGGCGGAGAAGGTCCGGACTGGCGCTCCCGAGAATCAGGAAGCGAGCCGGAGGCGGGCGCCGGTCGGCGAGGACCCGCAGGATCGGGAAGAGGTCGGGGCGTCGCTGGATCTCGTCGATGACCACCACACCCTGCAGCGGCGCCAGGGCCGTCATCGGCTCGGCCAGGCGGGCGAGGCTTCGGGGGTCTTCCAGGTCGAAGTACGCCGGCGAGTCCGGGGGCACGATCTGTCGGGCCAGCGTGGTCTTTTCGGACTGGCGGGGCCCCACCAGGGCGGTCACCCGGCTCCGCTTCAGGGCGGCCCGGATCTCGGCGAGCCAGCGCGGCCGCTGGATCATGCCCGACGCTACCATGAAAATCGAAAATGCAGGGTTCGATTCTCAGGGCACTGCTCAGGCCTCCCCGACGTCGATCTTCCCCGTACTGCTCGGCCTCGGTGTAGCAGTCGGGGGTGGCACGTTCCATCAATGCGTCGAGATACGACTTGCTCAGACGAACCGCTGGTCGCCTGTTCCTCCGTCCTCGGTTCCTTCGAGCCCCCGCCGTCAAGACCTCTCAGGTGGAATCATCACGGGGATCGGGTCGATCTTCGTCGCCATCGGTGGGCGCCTCCTCGTTCACCTCTTCGTACCCGAGCGGCGCTTCTGTCCTCGCGTAGCCGATGGCGCGGTAGCCGCGCAGGCGCTTCTCGAACATCCGAAGGAGGACGGGAACATTGCGGTCGACGTAGTCGTAGATGCGAACCTCGGTCTTGCCGGGGTGGAGACGGTGGAGGCGGCCAGTGTACTGGACAAGCGTGCCTTTCCAGGAGACGGGCATGGCGAGGAATAGCGTGTCGAGCCGGGCGTCGTCGAACCCCTCGCCGATGTAGCGGCCGGTGGCGATGATCAAGCGTTGCTCGCCATCGGGGATGGCCGCGAGCTGAGCGGCGGCCTCGCGTCGCTCCGGTGGCGTCATGCCCCCGCGCAGGACCACCAGATGGCGCGTGAACCTGCGGAGGCGCTCCACGAGGCAACGAAGATGGTCCTTGCGTTCGGTGAGGAGGATGGGCGAGCGCCCCTCCCCCAGCGCGCGGATAACGTCGTCGAGGATCAGTCGATTGCGGGCTTCATCCGCGGCCAGCGCCGCGTAGAGAGTCTGGATCCCGGCGGTGGCATCGGCCTGGCTTCCAGTGAACGCGGTCTCGCGGACGATCAGGCGGTGCTCGAACGGACCGCGCGCCGCCTGACTCTTGGGATCGACCGCGAAGCGAACGGGGCCGAGCTGCATCTCGATGATGGGGTGGAGGCCGTCGCGGCGGCGGGGCGTGGCCGTCAGGCCGGTGACAAAGCGCGCCTTCACCTCGGCGAGCACCCGCTCGAACGATGCCGCTGGCACGTGGTGGCACTCGTCGACGATCACGTGCCCGTATGTGGCGACGAGGTCATCGACCCTTCCGAGGCGGGCCAGGCTCTGGAGCATCGCCACATCGAGCCGGCCGTTCGGCGCGCGCTTGCCGGCGCCGATCTGGCCGATCGCAGTCGGGGCGATGCCCAGGAACATTGAGAGCTGGGCGCGCGCCGGTACTCTTCCGCGATGGCCTCGATCTTTCGGTAGTCTTCCAAGGTGCCGGAGTGGACGCGGACAATGACCCGCGAGACCTCGACCTCCGTCGTGCCACCGGTGCTCAGAATACTGGCCATGGGCCTCCAGAATCGTGAAGCCGTCTGGAAACCGCGGTGTCACGGCCGCGGCGACGAAGCGGTCCCATGCCTGATCGCTGACACCGCGCCCGTCCTTGCTCGACAACCCAAAGAAAAGCTTCGTTAACGACGAGAGGCTTCGTCGAAGGATCGGGGCAGGAGACAGGCGTCCGCGGCGGCATGCGAGCCGTCGAGCACGCCGGGGCCATCACCGCCACGAACAGGGCGTTCGCCACGACGAGCG
>JBGPIS010000170.1:0-6000 GCA_041484965.1 Methylomirabilia bacterium | reverse complement strand
CCGAGCTCCTCGACCCGCGCGATCTGATCGTCCGCGGCAAGAAGCGTTACAGCGCGTTCCACGCGACCGACCTCGAGTTCGTCCTGCGGCGCACGCTCGGCGCCGACACGCTGATCCTCGCCGGCATCAACACCTCGACGTGCGTGCTGTGCGCGGCCTTCGAGGCGACCAACCTCGACTTCCGCGTGATCGTCGCCGCGGACGCCGTGGACTCGATGGATGGCGAAGAGATGCACCAGTTCTCGTTGCGTTTGATGGCGGCGGCGCTCGGCTGGCCGCTCGACAACGAAGCGATCATCAAGGCGCTGTCCTAAAGGAGGCCGTATGAAAACGCCGCGCGTGCTCGCCGTCCTCGCCCTCGTCGCCGTGACGCTCGTGGTCGCCCCCCCGAGTGCGGCGCAGAAGGGGCCGATCAAGATCGGGTTCGTCACGTCCGAGTCCGGCCCGCTCGCCGCCAACGGCAGGGACATGATCAACGGGCTCCAGCTCTATCTCGAGGAGCAGGGCGGAAAGCTCGCCGGCCGCGAGGTGAAGCTCATCATCGAGGACGACGAGGGCAAGCCCGCCACGGGCCTCACCAAGGTGCGCGGTCTCGTCGAGGGCCAGGGGATCAACATCCTCCTCGGGCCCGTGAGCGCGGCGATCGGCTACGCGATCGCGCCCTACGTGGACCAGAAGAAGATCCCGACGATCCACCCGATCGTCGCGGCCGACGATCTCACGCAGCGGAAGCGGAGCCCGTGGATCATCCGTCCGAGCTGGGCGAGCTCGCAACCCTCGCACCCGTTCGGCAAGTGGGTCTACGACAACCTCGGCTACCGGAAGATCGCGATGATCGGCTACGACTTCGCCTTCGGCTGGGAAGTCGCGGCCGGCTTCCATCGGACGTTCGAGGAAGCGGGCGGCCAGATCGTCCAGAAGCTCTGGGCGCCCCTCGGCAACGCCGACTACGCGCCCTACATCACGCGGCTCCGCCGCGACGTGGACGCGATCTACGCGATCTTCTCGGGCGCCGACGCGCTCCGGTTCGCGAAGCAGTTCCAGGAGTCCGGGCTGAGGGAGAAGCTCCCGCTCATCGGCGGCGGCACCTTCACCGACGAGCACGTCCTGCGCTCGATGGGCGACGAGGTGCTGGGCGTCATCACGGCGCTCCACTACTCGGCGGCGCTCACGAACCCCGCCAACCAGAAGTTCGCGAAGGCCTACGAGGCCAAGTACAAGCAGGTGCCGTCGTACTACTCGGAAGGACCGTACGTCGTCGGGCTGATGCTCAAGACGGCCCTCGAGGCGACGGGCGGAGACGCCGAGAACGGGGAGAAGCTCATCGCCGCGCTCCGGCGCGTCGATCTCTCCGAGTCGCCACGCGGTCCCGTGAGGCTCGACGACTTCGGCAACCCCGTCGAGAACATCTACGTGCGCAAGGTGGAGCGCGTCGGGGGCCGGCTCCAGAACACCGTCATCCACACGTTCCCGAACGTCAGCCAGTTCTGGACCTACAAGGCCGAGGAATATCTGAAAAATCCCGTCTACTCGCGCGACAACCCGCCGTGCACGCACTGCTAGGCTGCTGATGGGGACGGTCGGGATCGTCGGGCTCGGGCTGCTGGGCTCGGCCGTCGCCGCCCGCCTGCGTGCCGCCGGCCACGACGTCGCCGGCTACGATGTGGTCGACGAGCGGGTGCACGCCCTCGTCGCGCTGGGCGGGCGCGCGGCGCAATCCGCCGAAGCGGTCGCGGAGTCGGCCGACGCCGTCTGTGTCGTGCTGCCGTCGTTGACGTCGGTCGAAGACGTCGTCCTGGGCCCGCGCGGTCTCGCGGCGTCGGGCCGCCCCGGTCAGACGATCATCCAGATGAGCACGATCTCTCCCGCGCTCACCGAGCGCCTCGCGCGCGAGGTGAGCGCCCGGGGCCTCGCGTTCCTCGACTGCCCGATCAGCGGCACGAGCGGCATGGTGGCGCGGGGCGAGGGCATCATCTTCGTCGGCGGCGAGCGTGGCGTTTTCGACCGCTGGAGAACGGTGCTCGAGAGCATCGTGCCGCGCGCCGTCTTCATCGGCCGCCCGGGCCAGGCGATGGCGCTCAAGCTCGTGGCCAATCTCCTGATCGCGCTTCACAGCGCCGCGGCCGCCGAGGCGTTGCTGATGGCCAAGCGCGCCGGGCTCGATCTGGGGCTGGCGCTCGACGTGCTGACGAAGAGCGCGGCGACCTCGCGCATGCTGGAGGTGCGCGGGCCGCTGATGGCCAGGCGGGAGTTCCCGCCCCAGATGAAGCTCGACCTCTTCATGAAGGACCTGCATCTCATCCAGGAGGCGGCCGGACGCGTCGGTGCGCCGCTGCCGCTCACCGACGTCGCCGAGCGGCTCTACGCGAAGGCGATGGACGCCGGCCACGCCGGCGAGGATCTTGCCGTCGTGCTCACGGCGATCGAGACGCTCAGCGGATGAGGCCGGCGCGTCTCGGCAGGATCAGCGTGATCTCGGGAAAGAGGATGAGCAGCATCAGGCCGACGAAGAGCCCGATGAGGTAGGGCCAGTACGTCTTGAGGTGTTTCCCCACTGAAATCTTCGCGAAGCGCAGCGCGATCAGGAGCCCGACGCCCATCGGCGGCAGGAAGAGGCCGATCCCGACGGCGGCCGTCAGCACGATGTCGAAGTGGATCGGGTGGATGCCGATGCGCTTGGCGGTGGGGAAGACGACGGGGATCAGCACGACGGCGGCGGGCAGGCCCTCCATGACCATGCCGAACAGCATCACGAGCAGCGCGACGGCGACGAGGAAGAGCCAGGGTGTCGCCTCGAGCGGCTGGAGCAGGTCGCCGAGCATCGCGGGCACGCCGAGCATCCCCAGGAGGAACTGGTAGATGCTCGCGACCGCGAGGAGGAAGATCACCGCGGCGGTCAGGAGCGCGCTCTCGTAGACGAGGTGCAGCATCTCCCGGATGGTGACGTTCCGGTAGTAGAAGAAGGCCGCCGCGATCGCGTAGAAGGCCACGAGCGCGCCCGCTTCGGTCGCCGTGAAGACGCCGAAGTAGAAGCCCGCGACGATGACGACCGGCACCACCATGGGCACCAGCGACTGGCGGAACGCGAGCCAGAACTGGCTCCAGCTCGGCCGGCCGTCCTTGGGCCAGCCGAGGCGGTGCGCCTCGATGAAGATCACGACGAACAGGCAGAGGGCGGTGACGGCGGCCGGGATGAACCCGGCCAGGAAGATGCCCACCACCGAGGTGTCGGTGATCTGCCCGAGGACGATCATGAAGATCGCGGGCGGCACCAGGATGCCCATCGCGGTCGCCGAGGCGACGAGGGACGCGGCGTGCTCGGGCTTGTAGCCGGCGCGCAGCATGGGCGGGGTGAGCATCGAGCCGATGGCCGACACGTCGGCGATCGTCGAGCCCGAGATGCCCGAGAAGAAGTACTCGGCCAGGACCACCGACATGCCGAGGCCGCCGCGCAGCCAGCCCACCAGCACGCGCGCCAGGTTCACGAGCGCGTAGGACATCCCGCAGCGCTCCATCAGGCTGCCGGCGAACACGAACGTCGGGATGGCGAGCAGGACCCAGCTCTGCGAGCCCGCGATGAGGCTCGACGGCAGCTTCTGGAGCGAGAAGTTGCCCAGCACGAGCCCGAGGAAGCCCGAGAGGCCGAGCGCGAAGACGATCGGCATCGAGAGGGCCACGAGCCCGGCGAAGAGGATCGCGACGGCGGCGAAGAACACGGCTCAGACCTCCTCGGGCGCGGTCAGTCCCGGGGCGCGGCCCTGCCAGGCTAGGCGCAGGGCGGCGAGGCTGTACACGCAGGTGAGGACGCCGCCCACCACCGCGGAGAGGTAGATCCACCGTAGATTGAGGTTCAGCGCCGGAGAGAAGGACTGGCTGTTGAGCTCCGCGACCTGCCAGCCGAAGACCGCCACCACCAGGCCGAAGGCCGCGATCGCCAGATAGTGGATCGCAAAGACCCACCGGCGCACGCCCGGCGGGAAGCGCTCGATCAGCAGGTGGACGGCGAAGTGAGTGCCGCGCTGGACGCCGATGGCGGCGCCGATGAACGTCATCCAGGCGAGCGCGTACTCGCCGACCTCCTCCACCCAGAAGAAGTCGACGCGCGGCAGGCCAAACGTCGCGGTGAGCTGGGTCATGACGTAGCGCAGGAAGACGCCCGCCAGCATGTCCGTCATCGCGATGAGCATGAGGATGGTGACGGCGACCTGGGGGAGCTTGAGGATCCAGCGAAGACGAGCCAACGCGGGCGGATCGTAAGTGGGCGGGACGCGGATTGTCAAGGTGCCGCGGCGGCGCTTGACATCGCCGGGCAAATGGCGCGGGATAGACGCCGCCGCAGAGGCGGCGAGAGGGGGGCTTATGCTCCGATTCGTCCAGGGCGGCGTGGTCGCGGCACTCGTCGTGAGCCTGCTGGCAGCCGGCAGCGGGACCCCGGTCTTCGCTCAGGCGAAGCCGGCGGCCAAGAAGCTCGATTTCGCCTACCTTCTGGCGCCTCCCGAGTCCGGCGCGGTCGCCTTCAAGTGGCTGGCCGACGAGGTGACGAAGCGCTCGAACGGGGCGCTGCAGATGGTGTTCCACGGCGGCACGCTCCTGAACAAGGAGCTCGAGATCATGGACGCCGTGAAGTCCGGGAACGTCGCGATCGGCAGCCCGTCCGGCGCGGCGTCCACCGTGTTCCCGGAGCTCGGCGTGTTCCTCGTGCCCTATCTGGTCCGCGATTACAATCACGCCTACAAGATGTTCAACGGCGAGATCGGAAAGAACCTCGACGAGCAGTTCCAGAAGAAGTACAAGCTCAAGATCCTGCTCTTCTTCGACTACGGCTTCCGCCACTTCTGGAACAACAAGCGGCCCATCGCCAAGCCCGACGACCTCAAGGGGCTGAAGATGCGCGTGCAGCAGGGCAAGGTCTTCGCCGACACCGTGAATGGCCTCGGCGCCAACGCCGTGCCGATGGCGTTCTCCGAGGTCATCTCGGCCGCCCAGCAGGGCGTCATCGACGGCGCGGATCTCCCGATCGTGAACATCAACGCGCTCAAGATCTACGAGGTGTCGAAGTACGCGTCGATGACCTTCCACAACTACGGCCCCTCGCTGGTCGTGATGAACCTCGACAGCTGGAAGAGCCTGACGCCCGAGCAGCAGAAGCTGCTTGCCGACGTGTCGTTGGAGGCCCAGAAGCGGCTCCGCGAGGCGACGGAGAGCGTGGACAACCTCCAGAAGGCGAAGGAGATCCTCGAGGCCAAGGGGATGAAGGTCAACGCGGCCGACGTGGCCGCCTTCCGCAAGATCGCCGAGGAGAAGGTGTGGCCGGCCTACCAGAAGCAGTACGCGGAGATCTGGGACCGGATCGTCAACACCAAATAGCGCGGCCGGCCGCCGACGAACTGCCCGACCGAGGCCATCGGGGCGGCTCGTCTATCCGGCGTCGGTGAGAAAAGCCCGCACCGTCCGGTTGAACACCTCGGCCGACTCCATGACCGAGCAGTGCATGGCGCCGGGGAGGACGAGCAGGCGCGAGCCGGCGATGCGCTCGTAGATGACCCGGGCCATGGCGGGTGGGGTCCCGGGGTCGTTCTCACCGACGACCACGAGCGCGGGGCAGCGGATCGCGCGGATCTTCTCGCTCAGGTCCACGTCCGCAATCGCCTTCACGGACGCCACGTAACCACGCGGGTCGGTGTTCCGGAGCATCGCGCGCACGCGGTCCACCTGGTCCTTGTGCTCCCGGTGGAAGTCCGGCGTGAACCAGATGGCCATGGTTCTCTCGATCAGCGCCTCGGTCATCCCGTCCATCTCGGCCGCGCGGATCCGATCGTCCCACATGGGCCTGACGCCCGGGCCGTAGCAGGCCGTCGTGTCACAGAGGACGAGGCTCTTGACGACGCTCGGGTGGGCGAGGGCGAGGGTCATGCCGATCAGTCCGCCCATCGAGAGGCCGACGACGTGGGCCTCGCCGATGCCGAGGGACTCGAGCAGCTCGCGGAGGTCGTCGGCCAT
>JBGPIS010000169.1:0-6021 GCA_041484965.1 Methylomirabilia bacterium | reverse complement strand
TCCGGCGCCAGATCCGAGATCGAGAAGCGATCTGAACGACGCGGGAAGGACCTTCAGAAAGAGCAGGCTGTCCAGAAAAAGATTCTCGACGATCCACGCGGGTTTGCCGGAGCCAATGAGGCGCTGTGATTTCTGCCATTTAACCAATAGAATCAAATAGTTACTAAATATAGCTCTTTCCGCCTCGTTGAGGGGTCGGCCCAGGACGCGGTAAGCGCCCCGGCTCAGATCCTCACGCGCGTCCGTCACTTGCCAAGACAGGGCGTCGAGAGGATCCGGTCGAGCATGACGTCACGCAGATCGATGCCCAGAATCACGCTCGCATCGCCGCGCGCGGCGCGGGGGATCGACGAGCGCGCCCTCAGGCCCGGCCCGCATCCTTCGCTTCGCCCTTCGAGCGGCCGCGCCCTGACCGGTTCATGTACCACTGCTGCAGGATCTGCAGCACGTTCGACAGTGTCCAGTAAAGATTGAGGCCCGACGCCAATCCAAGGAACATCCACGTGAAGAACACCGGCATGATGAACAGCATCATCTTCTGCTGGCGCGGGTCGCCGGAGGTCGGCGTCATCTTTTGCTGGACGAACATCGAAATGCCCATGAGGATCGGCAGCGCCTTCGTCGGATCCGGACCGGCGAGGTCGCAGATCCACATGTGATCTCCGCCCAATAGCGGCACCCACGCCGGAACTTGCCCGAAGCAGACGAACGGCGCGCTCTGCAGCTCGACGGACACCGAGAGGGCGAGGTAGAGCGCGTAGAAGACCGGGACCTGCGCGACCATGGGCAGGCACCCGCCCAGTGGATTCGCGCCGTGCTTCCGGTAGAGCTCCATCGTCTCCTTCTGCAGCCGTTGCGGATCGCTCTTGTACTTGTTCCTGAGCGTGTTGACCAGCGGCTGGAGCGTCTGCATCGCCTTCATCGACCGCATGCTCTTCACGGTCAGCGGATAGAACAGCACCTTCGAAAGCACGGTGAGCAGGATGATGGCGACGCCGTAGTTGCCGACGTATTTGTAGACCCAGTTCATCAGGAGCAGGATCGGGACGCCGATCCACGCCATCGGCAGCCCGCCCCATTTCCGCGGCACCGGGAATCCCCCGAAGTTGATCGTGTCCTGAAGGCCCAGCGCCCGGAGCCGCTCGTACTCCTTCGGCCCCGCATAGAGCAGGACGCGGCCCTCCCACGCTTGGCCGGGCGCGATCGTGGGCACCGCCCGGACCGAGATGCTCGAGCGACCCGCCGGGGCCTTGTCGCCGTTCTTTGCGTCCGGCGGCCTGGGCTCGCTCGTCGCGATGAGCTTGAAGCCCGGCGTCCGTGGGACAAGGGCCGCGAGGTACCAGACGCTGCCGAGCGCGATCCAATCGCCGTCACGGACGCGCTCACCGACCGTGGTGAGGTCGTCGATGCGCTCGACCTGACCGCCGGCAGCCCAGACGATCTCGCTCGGATGCTGGCCCTGGAACTTCTCCGTAACGCCGTGCCAAACCTGGCGCGTCAGCCAGGGGAGCGCGACTCCAATCGTTCGCGGCGTGGTGCCGCGATTTTCGACGCGGACCTGGATGTCGATCGCGTAGCCGTCGGGCTCGAACACGAGCGTCTCGCGGACCGCGAGCCCGTCCGCCAGGCCATTCAGCACGAGCGGCTCGGTCGCTCGCGCGGGCCCCAGCGAGATCTGCGCCGCGCTGAGCGACATCGCGACGGGATCGCCCGGCGTCTTGGGATCTGGCGCCACGAGCAATCCCGCGGGTCCGAGGTCGCCGACGATCACCAGGGGCTTCTCGCCGCGGTACCTCAGGACGAACTCCTGAAGCTTGCCGCCCTCGCTGCTCACGACCGCGTGGTAGAACGGCGTGTCGACCGCGGCAAGCCGTTGAGGCGGCCGGGGCGTTTCGGACGCGCGCGTAGGCGCGGCGGTCTTCGGCAAAGGAGCCCGAGGTGTTGCCGGCGGCGTTGCGGGAGCGGGCACCGTTGCAGGGGCGGACGCCGGCTCCTCGCGAGGCGCCGTCGCTGGCGTTCCCACGGACGGCTTCGGCTGAGGCTCCTGGCTCGCCGGGAAGAAGTACATCTGGTAGATCACCAGGAGCGCTGCCATCAAGACCGCCGCGATCAGCGCGCGCCTCTCCATCGTCAGGCCTGCGGCTCGCGGGCCGGCGGCGGGTCGTAGCCGCCGGGGTGGAAGGGATGGCATCGCAGGACCCGCCGGGCGGCCAGCCACGCGCCCCGCGCGGGGCCGTGCTCCAGGACCGCGAGCTTCGCGTACTCCGAGCACGTCGGCGCGAACCGGCACGCCAGCGGGAGCAGCGGCGAGAGCAGCCGCTGGTAGGCGGTGATCACGGCGACCGCCGCGCGCGTCACCCTCGCGCTCCGGGAATCGCGGCGAGGGCGGCCCGCATCTCGTCGGTGAGCGTCCTGAACGGCTCGCGGAGGACCGCGGGCTTTCCGATGACCACGAGCATCGCTTGGGCGGGCGCCGCGTGGCGCGCGGCCCGGTACGCCGCGCGCAGCCGCCGCCGCGCGCGGTTCCGCTCGACGGCGGTGCGCACGTGGCGGCTCACGGCAAAGCCCGCGCGGCGTGCCGTGGCGCTCTCACGCCAGAGAACGATCATGGATGGCCTGTCAATACGCTTGCCCCGCTGGAAGAGCGCCTGAAAATCGGCGCTCGAGGTCAGCCGTTCGCGACGAGGGAAGGGGCCCGTCAGACGGTCAGCCGTTTCCGCCCCTTCGCGCGCCGACGCTTCAACACCTTCCGCCCGCCCTTCGTCTTCATCCGCGCGCGGAAGCCGTGAGTTTTCTTTCGGCGGCGCACATTCGGCTGAAACGTCCGCTTCATCCGTCCTGGTCCTCCTTGATCGTCGAACCGACACAGTGTAGACATCACGCGAAGGCCCGTCAACGGGAGAAGCCTCTTGCGACCCGATTCGCGCGCGTGTTAGAGTCCGCCATCCATTGAGCGACTGATCGGCCTGAAGGAGTTTTGTCCCGATGCGCGCGCCCCAGCGCGGATATTCCGAGCGACTCAGGAGCCCTGAGCTATCCACATCTGTGGATAACTCTGTGCGTAAGTGGGGTCTTCGCTTGTGTTAGACAGTCTTTGGGCGCGCCTCCTCGAGTCCCTGTCTCGAAAGCTGCCGGCCACGGTCCTCGATACCTGGGTCCGGCCCTGCCGGCTCCTGGCCGTCGAGGGCGACCACCTCCGCATCGGGTCCCCCAATTCATTTTCCCGCGACTGGCTCGTCCAGCACCACCTGGACGCCCTGCAGGCCGCCGCGCAGGAGTGCGTCGGCGGCAATCCCCGGGTGTCGGTCGTGCTGGACGAGGCCGCCGCCACGGACGCGCCCGCTGCGACACCTCGCGCCGCGCGAGCGGGCGGCGGCAGCGCGGAGGGGTTGAACCCCCGCTACACCTTCGACACCTTCGTCGTCGGCTCGTCCAACCAGTTCGCGCAGGCCGCCTGCCAGGCCGTGGCCGAGCTCCCGTCGCGGGCCTACAACCCGCTCTTCATCTACGGCGGAGTCGGCCTGGGCAAGACGCACCTGCTCCACGCCGTCGGCCACCAGAGCGTCAAGCTTTTCCCGGGCATGACCGTCGTGTATCTCTCGTCCGAGCGCTTTACGAACGAGCTCATCAACGCGATCCGCTACGACCGCACCGCGGAGTTCCGCGCGCGGTACCGGAACATCGACCTCCTGCTCATCGACGACGTCCAGTTCATCTCCGGCAAGGAACGCACGCAGGAGGAATTCTTCCACACCTTCAACGACCTCTACGAGTCGCGGAAGCAGATCATCGTGTCGAGCGATTCGCCGCCCAAGGACATCCCCGAGATCGAGGAACGCCTCCGGTCGCGCTTCGAGTGGGGGCTCATCGCCGACATCCAGTTCCCGGATTTCGAGACGCGCGTCGCGATTCTGAAGAAGAAGGCCGCCCTCGAGCGCGTTCAGCTGGCCGACGACGTCGCCTACCTGATCGCGAGTCGGATCAAGTCCAACATCCGCGAGCTCGAGGGCTCGCTGACGCGCATGATCGCGTTCTGCGCGCTCACCGGCCGCGAGATGTCGGTGGACCTCACGCAGGAGGTCCTCGGAGAGCTCTGGGGCGAGGAAGAAAAAGTCGTCACCATCGACCAGATCCAGCGAAAGGTCTGCGACTTCTTCGGAATCAAGCTCTCCGACCTCAAGGCCCAGAACCGCACGAAGGCCGTGGCCTTCCCGCGCCAGATCGCGATGTACATCTCCCGCCAGCTCACGCACGCCTCCCTGTCGGAGGTGGGCCGGGCCTTCGGCGGCAAGGACCACACGACGGTCCTCCACGCCGTGGCCAAGGTGCAGACGCTCTTGCAAGAAGATCCCAAATTACGCAAGACGGTCGACGGCCTTATCCAGGGCATCACGCTGTGATCCACCGTTCTTCCCGCGGTTTCCCCACGCTTATCCCCGAGGTGGCGCTCCGCGGTTGGTCGACAGCAACCACACTTCCGCGGTGTCTTCCCGATCCACACCGCTTGACTACTATTACGACTACGAAGTTGTCTTTCTTTTCT
Source organism: Methylomirabilia bacterium (assembly GCA_041484965.1). Classification (GTDB taxonomy): domain Bacteria; phylum Methylomirabilota; class Methylomirabilia; order Rokubacteriales; family CSP1-6; genus JBGPIS01. Next base: position 1,478 of record JBGPIS010000169.1, on the reverse strand, counting down.
TTCAAATAACGGAGAACTGCATGGAAGTAGTACTCGACCGCGACGCGTTCCTCAGGGGCCTCCAGATGGTCCAGAACATCGTCGAGCCCCGCCAGACGCTTCCGATCCTCGCCAACGTTCTGCTTGAGGCGGACGCGGAATCCGTTCGTCTGACGGCGACGGATCTTGAGGTGGGGGCTCGGGTCTCGGTCCCGGCGAAAGTCGCTTCGAAGGGCGCCATCACCGTGTCCGCGCGAAAGCTGTCCGAGATCGTCAAGGAGCTGCCGGCGGCGGCGGTGGTGCTCAAGGTGACCGACACAGCGAGCGTGAGCCTGCGCTGCGGGGGCGCCTCGTACAAGCTCGTCGGGCTCTCGCCCGACGATTTTCCCCCGGTCGTCCCGGCCTCGCCGGAAGCGTGGGTCAGCATCGAGGCCAAGACCCTGCGTGAGATGATTTCTCAGACGAGCTTCGCGATCTCGCACGACGAGACCCGCTACGCGCTGAACGGCGTGCTGTTCGTCTTGCAAGGCAAGGACGTGCAGATGGTCGCGACCGACGGCCACCGTCTCGCGCTCGCCAAGCGGAGCCTCGGCCTGGGCGTCGGTGGGGTGACCGGAATCGTGCCGCGCAAGGCCGTGGCCGAGATCATGCGAGTCCTCGGTGGGGGCGAGGACGTGCAGATCGCGATCACGGAGAACCAGTTTGTGCTCCAGATGCCGAACTTTGTGATGACGGCACGGCTGATCGAGGGCCAGTTCCCGAACTACGAGGCGGTGATCCCGAAGGCGCATCCCAGGCGCCTCGTGATCGCGCGGGGGACGCTCACGGCCGCGCTGCGCCGCGTCTCCGTCATGGCCGAGGAGCGGAACAAGCCGGTCAAGTTCACGCTGACGCCGGCGGCGCTCCGGCTCTCGGCGGCGAGTCAGGACCTCGGCGAGGCAGAGGAAGTTCTGGACGTCGACTACGCGGGAGAGGAGATCGTCATCGGCTTCAATTCGAGGTATGTGCTCGACGCGATCGCGGCCATCGAAAAGGACCACGTAGTGTTCGAATTGAAGGACGCGTTGAGCCCCGGCGTGATTAAAAGCATCGAGGATGAGGGGTACTGCTGTGTTATAATGCCTATGCGTATATAGAGTCGTTTTTCTCCTTATAAAACAGGAGCTTGACTGGGGTGAACGTCAGCTGGATTCATGTGGCTGAGTTCCGTAATTATCGCACCCTCGACTGGGCCCCAGCACCGCGCCTGAACCTGCTCATGGGGCCCAACGCCCAGGGCAAAACCAACCTTCTGGAAGCCCTGGGAATGCTGCTCGCCGGCCGCTCTTTCCGGACGCCGCGCATCGCCGAACTGCCCAGCTGGGGCGCCGAATCGAGCGTGCTCACGGGGGAGTTTGTTCGTGGCGACCGGGAGAATCCGACCCACCGGACGGTCCGCCGCACCCTGACGAAGCTCGAGGAAGGAAGCTGGGGGAACGCCGGCGAATCGGTCGAGTGGG
>JBGPIS010000168.1:0-6083 GCA_041484965.1 Methylomirabilia bacterium | reverse complement strand
CGGGATCGTCGTCCGGCTCCCCTCGGCGATCGTCGCGTCCTACACCCTGATCACCACCGGCGAGCTGAAGCTCTTCGTCTTCGCGGCCATCGTGGCGATGATGGTGGCGGTGACGGCGGCCGTCGTGCTCATGCAGGAGGGGCAGCGCAAGATCCCCGTCCAGTACGCCAAGCGCGTGGTGGGCCGCCGCGTCTACGGCGGGCAGTCCACGCATATCCCGCTCCGGATCAACACGGCGGGCGTCATTCCGGTCATCTTCGCCTCGTCGCTGATCCTCTTCCCGGCGACGCTCACGCGCTTCGTCCCGCACCCGTTGATGCAGTGGATCGCCGACATGCTCTCGCCGGGGCGGGCCTTCTACACGATCCTGTACATGGGCCTCATCGTCTTCTTCGCGTACTTCTACACGGCGATCGTCTTCAACCCGATCGACCTCGCCGACAACATGAAGAAGTACGGCGGCTTCATCCCCGGCGTGCGCCCGGGCAAGAAGACGGCCGAGTACATCGACCGCACGCTCACGCGCATCACGCTGCCGGGCGCGCTCTTTCTCGCGCTCATCTCGGTGCTCCCGGACTACCTGATCCGCTGGTTCAACGTCCCCTTCTACTTCGGTGGCACGAGCCTCCTGATCGTGGTCGGCGTCGCGCTCGACACCGTCCGGCAGATGGAGTCGCACCTCCTCATGCGCAACTATGAGGGCTTCCTCAAGAGGTCCAAGTCGCGCTCGAGCGGGGCGTTTGCGCGCAGTTGAGCATGCGGCTCGCGTTTCTCGGCCCCCCGGGCGCCGGCAAGGGCACGCAGGCCCGCGAACTCGCCCACGAGTGGGGCGTGCCGCACCTCGCGACGGGCGACATGCTGCGTGAGGCGCTGGCGGCCGGCTCCCGGCTCGGGCTCGAGGCCAAGGGCTACATGGACCAAGGCGCGCTCGTTCCCGACGCGGTGATCATCGACCTGATGCGCGAGCGGCTCGCGAAGCCCGACGCCGCGAAGGGCTTCATCGTCGACGGCTTCCCGCGCACGATCGCCCAGGCGGCGGCGCTCACCGGCCTCCTCAAGGACAGCGGCCAGTCGCTCGACGCCGTGATCTTCTTCGACGTGTCGGAGCGGGAGCTACTCCGGCGGCTCACCGGCCGACGCGTCTGCCGGCAGTGCCAGACGACGTACCACCTGGTCTCCGCGCCGCCCAGGACGGCGGGCGCGTGCGACAAGTGCGGGGGCGAGCTCTACCAGCGCGAGGACGACAGCGAGAAGACCGCGCGGCACCGCCTCGAGGTATACGCGCGGCAGACGGCGCCGCTGCTCGACTATTACCGCCAGCGGAGTCTCCTGAGCACCGTGGTCGGCGAGGGCTCCATCGAGTCGATCCGGCAGGCCATCCGCACCGCGGCGGGGGCGTGAGCCGGTGATCGTTCTCAAGTCCGAGCGCGAGATCGGGCTCATGCGGCGGGCGGGCCACATCCTGGCCGACGTCATGGACCGCCTGCGCGCCGACGTGAAGCCCGGCATGTCCACGCTCGAGATCGACGAGGACGTCGAGGCGTTCATCCGGCGGGAGGGCGCCGCGCCGGCGTTCAAGGGCTACCGGGGCTTCCCCGCGACGGTCTGTGTCTCGATCAACGAGGAAGTCGTCCACGGGATCCCGTCGGCCCGCCGCAAGATCCGCGAGGGCGACATCGTGGGGCTCGACCTCGGGTGTATCGTGGACGGGTACTATGCGGACTGCGCGTTCACCCTCGGCGTCGGCCCCGTGCCGGCGAGCGTCGAGAAGCTGCTCGACGTCACCCGCGAGAGCCTCGACCTGGCGATTAAGGAGTGCTGGCCCGGCCGGCGACTCTCCGACGTCTCCCACGCGGTGCAGGCGCACGTCGAGACGCACGGCCTGTCGGTCGTCCGGGCCTTCGTGGGGCACGGCATCGGGCGGGCGCTGCACGAGGAGCCGCAGGTGCCGAACTTCGGCGACCCCGGGCGTGGCCCACAGCTCCGCTCCGGCATGGTGCTCGCGATCGAGCCCATGGTCACGATGGGGAGCTGGGAGGTCAGAATCCTCGACGACGGCTGGACGGCCGTCACGAAGGACGGCAGCCTGGCGGCGCATTTCGAGCACACCGTCGCGCTGACGGATGGCGAGCCGGAGGTCCTGACACGGAGATGACGAAAGAAGACGCGATCGAGGTCGAGGGCACCGTGGTCGAGCCGCTGCCGAACGCGATGTTCCGGGTGGAGCTGGACAACGGCCACCGGGTCCTCGCGCACGTGAGCGGGAAGATGCGGATGAACTTCATCCGGATCCTCCCCGGCGACCGCGTGAAGGTCGAGTTGTCGCCCTACGACCTCACGCGCGGCCGGATCACGTACCGGTTCAAGTAGGGACGACGAGGACGGAGCGAGAATGAAAGTCAGACCGTCGGTCAAGGTGCGGTGCGAGCACTGCAAGATCGTCAAGCGCGAGGGCGTGACGCGGATCATCTGCAAGAACCCGCGGCACAAGGCCCGACAGGGCTGAGAGCGGAGGCACGGCATGGCACGAGTGGCGGGAGTGGATCTGCCGCGCGAGAAGCGGGGCGAAGTCGCGATTACGTACATCTACGGGATCGGGCGCTCGACGGCGCGCCGCATCCTGGTTCGCGCCAAAATCGAGCCGAACCGGCGGGTGAAGGCGTGGAGCGAGGACGAAACCGCACGCGTGCGAGACATCATCGAGCGCGAGTACAAGGTCGAGGGCGACCTGCGCCGCGAGGTGTCGATGAACGTGAAGCGGCTCATGGACATCGGCTCGTACCGCGGGATCCGGCACCGGCGCGGGCTGCCCGTCCGCGGGCAGCGGACACACACGAATGCGAGGACGCGGAAGGGCAAGACCCGCGGCGTGATGATCAAGAAGAAGCCGGCGGCGGCACCGACGGCGGCGCCGGCCGCGGCGGCCCCGGCGCCGAAGAAAGCAGGAGCGTAAGGCATGGCCGAAGAGGCGACACCGACACCGACACCGCGGAAGAAGGGCGGCAAGCGGCGCGAGCGCCGCGAGGTCCGCACGGGCATCGCGCACATCCAGGCGACGTTCAACAACACGATCGTCACGCTCACCGACAAGATGGGCAACGTCGTGTCGTGGTCGAGCGCCGGGAGCGCCGGGTTCAAGGGATCCCGCAAGAGCACCCCGTTCGCCGCGCAGACGGCAGCCGAGATCGCCGCGCGTAAGGCGATGGAGTATGGGCTGAAGCAGGTCGAGGTTTTCGTGCGGGGGCCCGGCGCGGGCCGCGAGGCCGCCATCCGCTCGCTGCAGGCCGTGGGGCTCGAGATCACCTCGATCCGCGACGTGACGCCGATCCCGCACGACGGCTGCCGGCCGCCCAAGCGGCGGCGGGTGTAGGAGGCGACGCGATGGCGCGGTACCGCGACGCGAAGTGCCGCCTGTGCCGGCGGGAGGGCCAGAAGCTGTTCTTGAAGGGCGCGCGCTGCTTCACCGACAAGTGCGCGATCGAGCGGCGCAATTATCCGCCTGGCCAGCACGGGCTGAGCCGTGGCAAGCCGACCGCCTTCGGCATCCAGCTCCGCGAGAAGCAGAAGGCCAAGCGCATTTATGGCGTGCTCGAGCGCCAGTTCCGGAAGTACTTCCAGTGGGCCGAAGCCCAGAAGGGCGTGACGGGCGAGAACCTCCTGCGCCTCCTCGAGCTCCGACTCGACAACGTGGTGCATCGGGTCGGCTTCGCGGCCTCGCGCCGGGAGAGCCGCCAGATGGTCGCGCACGGCCACTTCCAGGTGAACGGCCGCAAGGTCTCGATCCCGTCGTACCTCGTCAAGGTGGGTGACGTGGTCCAGCTCCGGCCGACCTCGAAGCACCAGGCGCGTATCGACGACAATCTGAACGCGGGCCGCGCCCAGGTGCCCCAGTGGCTGGAGCTCGATCCGAACGAGAAGAGGGGCGTCGTGCGGAGCCTGCCGCTCCGCGACGACATCCAGATTCCCGTCACCGAGCAACTCATCGTCGAGCTGTACAGCAAGTAAGGAAGAGAGCGGACGCAGACATGCCACGGGTTCCGTTCCAGAAGCCGAAGAAGGTCGAGTGGGAGATCCTGAGCGATCGGTACGGCCGGCTCGTCGCCGAGCCCTTCGAGAAGGGCTACGCCCTCACCGTGGGGAACTCGCTGCGGCGGACGCTGCTCGCGATCGTACCGGGCGCGGCGGTTGCGTGGGTGCGGATCGACGGCGTCCGGAGCGCGGAGGCGAAGATCCCCGGGGTCAAGGAGAGCACCATGGACGTGCTGCTGAACCTCAAGAAGCTGGCCATCCAGGTGCCGTCGGGCGAGCCGAAGACGCTCCCGCTCGAGGTGACCGGGCCCAAGACCGTCACGGGAGCCGACGTCCCCGAGACGGAGGTCGAGGTGGTCAACCCGGAGCTCCACCTCTTCACGATCGAGTCCGACGCGAGGGTGGTGATGGAGCTCGGGATCGGCGTGGGTCGCGGCTACGAGGCGGTGGACCGGAAGAGCGCCGCGGTCCCCGCGGGCTCGATCCCGCTCGACTCGGCATACTCGCCGATCACGCGGGTCGCCTACGACGTCGAGATGTCGCGCCTCGGCAAGATCACGGACTACGAGAAGCTGGTGGTCGAGATCTGGACCAACGGCTCCGTGAGCCCCGACGATGCGCTCGCGCGCGCCTCGACGTACCTGAAGGACCACTTCAGCCCGCTTGCCGCCGGCGCCCCCGAGGAGGACCAGGAGGGCGCGGACACCTCGGGCGAGGCGTTCCTGCGCGACGCGCTTGCCAAGACGCTTGAGGAACTGGCGCTGCCGGCGCGCGCCATCAACGCGCTGAAGAACGCCGAGCTCAACCTCGTGGTCGACCTGGTGCAGAAGAACGAAGCCGACCTCGAGCAGGTAAAAAACCTGGGCGAGAAGTCCATCGACGAGATCAAGACCGCGCTGGCGGCCCTCGGGCTGTCGCTCGGCATGCGGATCGACCCGAACGTCCTCGGAGCGCTCGGACGAGGCGGAGTGACGCGATGAGGCACCGTAACGCAGGCTTCAAACTCGGCCGCGTCACCGCGCATCGCTGGGCGCTCTTCCGCAACCTGCTCGTGGCGCTGTTCCGTCACGAGCGCATCCAGACGACCGAGGCCAAGGCCAAGGCCATGCGCGGGCTCGCGGACCAAATGATCACGCTCGCCAAGCGCGACAACCTCCACGCCCGGCGCCAGGTCCTCGCGATGGTCCCCGACGTGGAGGTCGTGGGCCGGCTCTTCAGCGCGATCGCCCCGCGCTTCGGCGACAGGAACGGCGGCTACACGCGCATCGTCAAGGCCGGCCGTCGCCCCGGAGACAACGCGCCGATGGTCCTCTTGGAGCTGGTGGACCGCGCCGAGACGCCAAAGGACAAGGAGAAGAAGGCCGAGAAGAAGGAGAAGGCGCCCAAGGGCGAGGCGGGCGCCGCGGGCAAGCGCAAGAAGCTCGAGAAGGCGGCCGCCGCGTCGGCGTAGCGCTCGGCGGGGGCGGGAGGGGAAGCTCCCCGAGACCACACTAGCACTCGTTACGCCAGCTCGCTCCTTCCGGTCGGCGCCGAAGCAACCCCCAGAAGCTACGGGTCTCGGAGAGCTTCCCCTCCCGCCCCCTCAACGCATTGCCGACCACATGTGGCGCCGTCGCGCTCCCCCGGCCGCGCCCACCTCTCGCCGCTACTTCAGGTGCTCGCGGAAGAAGGTCAGCGTGCGCTTCCAGGCGTCGGCGGCGGCGGCCTTGTTATAGACGTCCCCGCGCTCGTCGTTGAAGAATGCGTGGTCCACGCCGGGGTAGATGTGAATCTCGCACTGCTTGCCCGCCTTCTTGATGGCGGCCTCGACACCACGGGCCACGTCGGGGTTGACGAAGCCGTCCTTTTCGGCGAAGAGCCCCAGCACCGGGCCCGCGAGCTTGCCGTAGTCCGGCTTGACGTTGGGGTGGATGCCGTAGAAATTGACGCAGGCGCCGACCGACGGGTTCAGGGTCGCGGCGACGAGCGCCAGCTGGCCGCCCATGCAGAAGCCGACCGCGCCGAGCTTCTTCGTCGACGAGTGGCCCGCGAGGTACGCCGCGGCGCCGCGCAGG